>NZ_JAHRXJ010000001.1 GCF_019104765.1 Synechococcus sp. HK05
AACTTCCCCCTCGACCTGGCAGCAGCCGAAGCCACCCCCGTGGCTCTGACTGCCCCCGCCATCGGCTGAGGTTGACTCTCAACATGGTTCAACCTCGGTTGGATCGGAAGGCCCCTGCGCAAGCGGGGGCTTTTTGTTGTGCGCCACTGGGTGCGGCTGGCAGGTGCGAGTGCCACCGCTGCGCCATCACTGCCCGATGTCTTCTGCCCAGAGTTCAGGTTTGGTTTGCAGCATCCTCTGCATCAGCTTTTCGCAGGCGGGGTCGTTCAGGCAGTGCACCTCGATACCGGCTTCGCGCAGCCACCGTTCGGCGCCTTGAAAGCTCTTGCGCTCACCGATCACCACCCGGCGAAAGCCCAGTAGCACGGCGGTGCCGGCGCACATCGGGCAGGGCGAGAGTGTGGTCACGAGAGTGAGGTCGCGCCAGTCGCGGCGGCGGCCTGCATTGCGAATGCATTGGGTTTCCCCATGGCTTGTGGGGTCGCCGTTCTGCACCCGTTGGTTGTGCCCACGGGCCACGATCGTGCCGTCTTCCTGGGCGAGCACGGCGCCGATGGGAATGCCACCCTCCTGCCAGCTTTGCTCCGCCTCCTGGCGGGCGGCATCCAGCAAGACCTGCATGGTGGCCTGATCCATCGTTCAACCCTGGGGTTTACCCATTCAGGCGTGGGTAGTCGATGTAGCCGGCGGGCCCGGCGCTGTAAAACGTTGCGGGATCCGCCGTAGTCAGTGGAGCGTTCGACGCAAACCGTTCCGGCAGATCCGGGTTGGCGATGAACGGTCTGCCGAAAGCCACCGCATCCACCGCGCCGGAGTGAATGGCAGCGTTGGCCTCCTCGGCTCCATAGCCCATGTTGGCCACCAGCACGCCCTGGTATCGCTCTCTGGTGGGGGTGAGTACATCACCCAGCTGCTCACCCAATAAATCAGCCCGCATGAGGTGGAGGTAGGCGAGAGGAACCGCATTGAGCTGCTCCGCTAACCAGCTGATCAGCCCGATCGGATCGGAATCGTGCATCGCGTTGTAGCCGTTGAGCGGTGAAAGGCGAAGACCCATCAGGGACGTTTCTTGCGCCACCGCCTCAAGCACGTCCATCAACAGCCGGGCGCGGTTGTCGCGGGAGCCGCCGTAGGGGCCTTGGCGTTGGTTGCTGCCATCCCGCAGAAAGGAATCGAGCAGATAGCCGTTGGCGCCGTGGATTTCAACGCCATCAAAGCCAGCGCGCATGGCATGGTGCGCGGCCAGGCGGAATCCCTCCACGATCGCCGGCAGTTCCTGATCGGCGAGTTCCCGCGGTGTGACGTAAGGCTTCTTGCCCTCAGGCGTATGCACTTCGTCGCCGGAGATGGCCAGGGGGCTTGCCCCTACGGGCTGCCGTCCTCCATTCAGCAAGGGATGGCAGGCACGCCCGCCATGCCAGATCTGCAGCACGATACGACCACCGGCTTGGTGCACAGCGTCTGTGGTGAGCCGCCAGCCCTCGATCTGGGCTTGGTTGTAGATGCCCGGCTCGTGCCAGAAGGCTGAGTTGCCCTCCATCACCATCGTGGCCTCCGCCACGATCAGGCCAGCACTGGCCCGCTGGCTGTAGTACTGAGCCATCAGCTCACCGGGCACGTGCTCGGCTTCAGCGCGGCAACGTGTGAGCGGTGCCATCCAGATGCGGTTGGGGAGCTCAAGCTCGCCCAGGCGCAGGGGTGTGAACAGATCTGCCATGGCCTGATTCTGGCGGCGTGCACCGAAGGTGCTCGCAACTGGTTTCAATGCATCTCTTGAACGGCAAGATCACACTTCAGAGCAATCCGCACTAGCAGGAGAGGGTGAGTTATCTGGGCTCTCATTCATCTTGCTTTCTTGTTAGGTCACGCCACGCTTGTTCGATGCGGCTAGACGAAGCAAAGAGCTTTTGATTCCTTCCTAAAAGGCGATAATCCCCTCGCGCGCAGTGGCTTCTCGCTTCGATTTGACTCTTTGAAAAAGCCGGTGACTGGATTTGAACCTGCGACCTACTGATTACGAATCAGTTGCTCTACCACTGAGCTACACCGGCAGCCGCATCAAATTAGCATTCAGGCTGTTGCGCCCAGTGGGCTCGCGCCATGGCATCACAGTCCCGTGAGCCCCTTGATCCGGCCCTGCGTGCTCGCTTGTTGCAGGAGGCCAAAACGCCTTGGCGTGGGCTGCGTCGGGGCCTCTGGCTGGCGTTCACCGCATCAGCCGCCGTTGGTTTGGCCACGATGGCGATGCGTGCATCCGTCGGCGATGCCGTGGCGCTCAGTGATCTAGGAATCCAGGTTGGGGCCCTGGTGCTCTTCGGTGGCTTGCTCTGGCGTGACCGCAACCCCAGCGTCGACGACAGCAGCGTCTGAGGCTGCAGCAGGGTCGTCCGGCGGCTCCGGAGCTGTTTCAACGGATTCTTCTGTTGGCTCCGAGTGCTCGGCTGGCTCTGGTTGTGAAGCTTCGATGGGCTCGGCTTCGGGATGGGCCTCGGGTTCGGATTCGGGTTCCGCTGCCGGGACGGGCTCGCTTGGGTCGGCTGCGTCCTGATCAACAGCCACTGAGGGTTCCGGCTGCGGTGGTTCCGCAGGAGATTCGCTGGCGGCGTCCATGGCCAGAGGGGGCAACAACAGCAGCGGTAGCCCTGCATTGAGGCGTGTGTCTGCGGCGACGGCCTGGGTGAGGGGCAGGGTTTGCTCCACGAGGCTTGCAGGCCTGGTGAGCATCCACACCGCCTGAATCAGTTGCTGCCACTGCCAGAGCATCAGGGCCAACAGCGGCACGCTCACCAGCAGCACCACCAGTCGCGGACTGGCGGACAGGGGTGACCAGGCCCAGGCCAGGCCTGCGCTGGCGTCCGCCCACCACAGCAGGGGCAACAACAGCACAGCCCCTGCGGCTGATAGGAGTTTGAGCGGCAGAACTCCCTGAAGAGCGCTCAAGCGCAGTTGTTCGGGCCGCCGGCCTCGCAGAGGAACCTGCAGCAGCAGCAGCGACCACAGGTCGGGCGGAAATCGCCAGAACAAAACAGCCGGTGCCAGGGCTCCCAGGGCCCAGGCCAGTACGCGCTCAAAGCCGGGAAAGGGGCCGGGATCTGCGCCGGCAAGCACCAACAGCAGCAGCAGCGCCTCGAGCGGCAAGGCCGCGAGCCCCAGGAGCTGGAGCCACAGCAGGGGTTCGCGTCTTGCCGGATTCACGGGGTGCTGCAGCGCGGGATCAGGTGCTCAGTGTGCGGCGTTGTGTGACCAGTTTGTAGGCCTCAACGCGATCGCCTTCCTGCCAGTTGGCGAAGCGATCGCAGCCGATGCCGCACTCGAAGCCGGTGGCCACTTCCTTCTGGTCGTCTTTGCCGCGGCGCAGAGAGTCGAGGTCGCCCTCGTACACCTTTTCCTTGCCGCGCCAGACGCGCACCTTGCAGTTGCGCTGCAGCTTGCCGTTGGTGACGTAGCAGCCGGCCACCGCGCTCTTGCCGATGGTGAACACCGCGCGCACTTCGGCTTCGCCGAGGCCCTCTTCCACCAGCTCGGGCTCCAGCAGACCTTCCATGGCCATCTGGATGTCCTCGAGCAGCTTGTAGATCACGTCGTAATCGCGCACATCCACGCCGGTGGCATCGGCGGCGCGCTTGGCGCCTGGTGCCATCGAGGTGTTGAAGCCCACGATCACGGCGCCGGAAGCGGCAGCCAGATCCACGTCGGTCTCGGTGACTTCGCCCGGCGCCGAGAGCAGCACCCGCACCTGCACCTCTTCCTGGGGCAGCTGTTCGAGGGAGCCGAGGATGGCTTCCACGGAGCCCTGCACGTCGGCCTTGAGGATTAGGTTGAGCTCCTTGAGCTCGCCTTCGCTGGCCTGGCCCGACATCGACGCCAGCGACACACGGCGGGAGGCCATCTGCTGCGCCAGACGGGTGGCGCGGGCTTCGGTGGCACGATCACCCACCACGGCACGGGCGGATTTCTCGTCGGGATAGACCTCAAACTCGTCGCCCGCGGTGGGCACTTCGCTGAAGCCCAGGGCCTCCACCGCATAGGAGGGACCAGCTTCCTTCACGCGCTTGCCGTTGTCGTCGACCATGGCGCGCACCTTGCCCAGGATCGGACCTGCAGCCAGCACGTCGCCGGTGCGCAGGGTGCCGTTCTGGATCAGCAGGGTGGCCACAGGGCCCTTGGCCTTGTCGAGGTGCGCCTCGATCACGGTGCCCTTCGCCATGCGGTCGGGGTTGGCCTGCAGGTCTTCCACTTCGGTGACCAGCAGGATCATCTCGAGCAGCTTGTCGATGTTCTCGCCCTTGATGGCGCTCACGGGCACCATCACGGTGTTGCCGCCCCAGTCCTCCGCCACGAGCTCGTGGGAGGACAGCTCTTGCTTCACCCGATCCGGAGAGGCGCCTTCCTTGTCGATCTTGTTGATCGCCACCACGATCGGCACCTTGGCGGCGCGGGCGTGGCTGATGGCCTCCAGGGTCTGGGGGCGCACGCCGTCATCGGCGGCCACCACCAGCACGGCCACGTCGGTCACCTTGGTGCCACGAGCACGCATGGCGGTGAACGCCTCGTGGCCAGGGGTGTCGAGGAAGGTGATCTTGCGCTGTTCCCCGGCGTGGGGCACTTCCACCTGGTACGCACCGATGTGCTGGGTGATGCCCCCGGCCTCGCCGGCGGTCACGCGGGTTTTGCGGATCGAGTCGAGCAGGCTCGTTTTGCCGTGGTCCACGTGGCCCATCACGGTGACCACGGGCGGGCGGCGGATCAGGTGAGCCAGATCGCTCTCCTCGATCATCTCCACCGTCTTGGCGGCGGCGGCCTCCACGTCGTCCTCGAGCACGGGCACACCGAACTCCTCAGACACGTTCTCGATCGCGGAGAGATCGAGGGTCTGGGTGACGGTGGCGATGATGCCCTTGAAGAACAGGCTCTTGATGATCTCGGAACTGTCGACGCCCAGGCGATCGGCCAGCTCCTGCACCGTGAGGTTGCCCTCCGGCACGATCAGCATTTCGGGCCGCTGCAGCTTGGCCTCACGGGCGGCGCGCAACTCCATGGCGCGGCGGCGCTGGCGCTGACGGGTGGTTTCCTTCTTGCGCTTGCGGGCGACGGCTGTGGGCTTGCGTTGAGCAGTTGCGGCAGCCCTCGGCTTGGCGGGGCGTGCCAGAGAGGCCTGCAGCACCACGGCTTCCTGTTCGCCGGCGTAACCGCCGGTTTCGGCCGTCAGGGCGTCGTCGTTTTCGCCAATGATGTGCACCTTCTGGCGCTGCTTTTGCGGCGAGCGGCTGCGCAGGGCTTCGAGCTTCGCGCTGTCGTCCCAATCGGGGCGGCGAGGGCGGCCTCCGGCGGGCGGTTGCGGTGCCCGGAAGTTGGGCCGACGCGGTGCGCTCGGCGGCGTGGCCACGGGACGCGCGGCTTGATCACCATCGGCTCCGGCTGCTCCGGCCGGTGCACCGGGGCGCCGCGGTGGTGCTGCAGCCGGGCGAGCGCCCGGCTTCTGCAGTTGCATCAGCTCGCCCGGTGCCACGGGCTTGCGCATGCCAGGCATGCCAGGCCGTGTGGGCGGTGCAGGGCGATTGCTACCTCCGGCAGGGCCCCCCACATCGCGGCGGATCGGTTTGCCGACCAGCTCCACCTGGGGGCGCGCCGGGGGGGTGCCGGGCTTGGCGCCGCGTACAGGCGCCGGGGCACCTGGACGGGTCGGCATGCCGGGGCGCTGGCTCAGCGATGGACGACCGGAGGGAGGGGCTGGGCGGCTACCGCCCTGACCGCTCTGGGGACGGCCCACCAATTGGGGCTTGTTACCGCCGCCGGCGCCAGGCCGGGTGGGGGCAGGGGCGCCGGGGCGTGTGGGCGCTGCAGCCGGTCGCTGCGGCGGCGCCACCGGGCGCGATGGTGCGGCAGCGCTGGGGGGTGCGGGCTTGCGAACCGGTGGTGCACCTGCAGGCGCCTTCGACACGATCGCTGGAGCGGGCCGGCCGGGGGCTGGAGCGCCAGGACGTGCCGGAGCAGCGGTGGGCTTGGCAGCGGCCGGGCGTGCCGGTGGTGCAGCGGGAGCCGCCGGGCGTGCCGGAGGGGCCACCGGCTTAGCGGCTTGGGGTGCAGGAGCCGCGGGGCGCGGCGTGGGCGCGGCGGGCTTGGCGGCTGACGGGGCCGGCTTGGCAGGCGCTGGAGCGGGCTTAGCAGCAGCCGGAGCGGGCGCGGCAGGACGTGCTGGAGCGGCCACTGGCGGCTTGGCGGCGGCCGGAGCGGAAGGCGCCGCCGGTTTGGCCGGTGCGGCGGGAGTGCTTGCCGCTGGTTTGGTTGGGGCCTGAGGAGCAGCCGGTGCCGGTGCGGACGGTGCTTTCTTCACCGAAAGGATGGCTTTCTGGGGCGGCGCAGCTGGTGCCGGCGCTGCAGCGGCTTTGGTGCCGTTGCCGCCGGTTTTGATCAGCGTGCGGATGCGAGCTGCCTCGTCGTCGCTGATGGAGCTGCTGTGGCTCTTCGCGGCGATCGAGAGCTTCTCGGCGGCATCGAGCACGTCCTTGTTCTCAAGGCCCAAGTCCTTGGACAGCTCGTAAATCCTGACTTTGCCGCTGCTGGTCATTCAGTGCTCCAAAGGGTCGGTGCCACGGGTGCCACCGGGCCTCCACACACGGTGAGGCCAACATTCATCTTGCCTCAGAGCCTGCAGAAGAGGTGGCGTGCAGGCGCTGCTCCAGTGCCGCGTAGATGGAATCTGCAACCTGACAACGCAGGCCTTTCTGCAGCTTCTTGCGGCGTCTGGCTTCCTCCAGACAGTCGCGCGTTGGGCAGAGGTAGGCCGATCGGCCCATGCCCTGATCCAGCGCGAGTCCTCCGTCCGCCAGGCGGATGACCCTCCAGAGCTGCCGACGATCCAGCAGCTCTCGGCAGGTCACACAGCGCCTGAGGACGCTGCGTTCACTCACCGGGCTCCTTCCTCATCGTCGCCGGCCACCTCATCGCTCGCGGGCTGTTGCTCGGGAACGTCTTCACTGGCCTGCTCAACGGCGGGCTCTTCGGTGGTGGCCTCGTCGTAGCTGGCTTCGGCGCCGTAGTCCTCTTCGTCCTCCGGCAGGGGATAGAGCTCCCGCAGGCGGGCGTCCTCCTCGGCACGCAGGGCCTGCTCGGCCTCCAGGCGTGCCTCAGCTTCTGCCTGGAGCGCTTCTTCTTCCTGGCGCTGGGCGATCAGCTCCGACACCTTCTCGTCTTCCGCGGCCTGGTCGTATTCGGTGCTGTTCTTGATGTCGATCTTCCAGCCGGTGAGGCGGGCGGCCAGGCGCACGTTCTGACCTTCGCGGCCGATGGCCAGGCTGAGCTGATCGGGCGGCACCAGCACGTGGGCGTGCTGGCCCTCGGGATCGACCAGGCGTACGGCTTCCACACGGGCCGGGCTCAGGGAGTTGGCGATGTATTGGCCAGGGTCCTGCGACCAGCGAATCACGTCGATCTTTTCGCCGCGCAGCTCGTTCACCACCTGCTGAATGCGGGAGCCTCGGGCGCCGATGCAGGCACCCACCGGATCCACTTCGCGCTCCACCGAGTCCACGGCCACCTTGGTGCGCGGACCCACCGAGCGGCTGGGGGGATTGGCCTCGCGGGCCACAGCCACGATCCGCACCGATCCTTCCTGGATCTCGGGCACCTCGTTTTCGAACAGATACACCACCAATCCAGCGTTGGCGCGGCTCACGAACAGCTGCGGTCCGCGGCGGGGGATCTCGCTCACCTCCTTGAGGAATACCTTGAAGGTGGCGTTCGCCCGGTAGTTGTCGTTGGGGAGCTGGTCGCGGCGGGGCAGCTCGGCCTCCACCTCGGGGCGGCCTAGGCCGCTGCTCACGGCCATGATCACGCTCTGGCGCTCGAAGCGGATCACCCGGGCGGTGAGCACGGGATCTTCGAGATCCGCGAACTCTTCCTGGATCATGCGGCGCTGTTGATCGCGCAGCTTCTGGGCCAGCACCTGCTTGGTGGTGGCGGCGGCCATCCGGCCGAAATCTTCTTTTTCCGGGGTGACATCGAGCACCACGGTGTCGCCCACCTGGGCGTCCTCGGCCACCTGCATCACCTCGGCCAGGGCGATCTGGTGGTCTTCGCTCTCCACCTCTTCCACGATGATCTTGGAGGCCAGCACGCGGTAGCCCTCCTCATCGAGGTCGAGCGCTACATCGAAGTTGGAGAAGTAGTCCTCCTCGAAGGGGTCTTCGCTGATGCCCAGATACAGGGTGCGGCGGTAGCGCTCGTAGCCCTTGAGCAGCGCTTCACGCAGGGCCGACTCCACCACCTGGGCAGGCAGCTTCTTCTCTTCGCTGATGTCCTCGATCAGGTTCGACAGACCGGGGAGGAGAACCAGTGCCATAGGAGGTGGGAGAAACGGGTGGTCTTGGGGGACGGGGGAGAGCGGCGGCGGCTTCAGCCCTCAGTCGGGGTGGTGAGCCGAACGGTGATCACATCGACGCGGGGCAGGCGAACGGTGCGGCCGCGCACATTGATCTGCACGCTGTCGTCGGTTCGCTCCAGCAGGAGGCCTTCCCGTTCGGCCTCGGCGCCGGTTTTGGCATCGCGGTAGCGAACGCACACCGGAAATCCGCGGAAGCTGCGGAAGTCCCGGTCATCATTCAGCGTTTCGGCGATGCCGGGGCTGCTGATCTCCAGAACATAGGCGTCCTCGATCAGGGCGGCCGCCTCGAGGGCTTCGCCCAGAACGCCGCTGAAGCTGGCGCAGTTGTCGAGGCTCACGTCACCCCCATCGGCCAAACGCAGCTGCACAAGCAGCGTCATCGGGATGCGATGGGTGAGGAGCTGCACGCCGCACACCTGAAATCCGGCGTCGGCGGCCACCTGGCTGGCCAGGCGCTCGAGATCGGGGATGAGGGGATGCGGCAAGCCGGATCGCTGGTCGGGGGACGGGCAACCCGTCCGGCACCTGCAGTGATCTGCAACCTGGCTGTTGCTGGACCTCGAAACGATGGCCGTTTCGAATCCGCGCAAGCAGCAGGGGTGCCCGCCGGGCACACATGAACCCTAGAGGATCAGGGTGAGGCCTCCTCGACGGAGTTTCAGCCGCCGAGCGGGCCGCCCGGGGCATTGAGATCCACGGCGGGCGGCTCCATGTAGGCATCGCCGGGCTTCTGTTCGCCCCGGAGGGTTGGGTCTTGGTTGAGGCACTGCGCCTTCTGCTCATCGGTGCGCAGGTACTGGCACACGCGGGCCCACAGCTTTGAGCGCGTGGAGGGGCCGCCCTGGCTGAAGTGCACCAGGTCACCGCCGCCGGCCATGCCCTGGATCTCCACCTGGCAGAGCGAGCAGCGTTGACGGGTGCCCGGGGGGATTGCAGCCATGCCAGCCATGCGCGGAACCGGCAACTTAGGCCTATGGCCGAGGAGCAGGTGGTGTTGCGGGTGCTTCAGCTGAGTGATCCCCATCTGTTGGCGGATCCCCGTGGCCGCTGCCGCGGCCGGGTGGCCCTGGATGCGCTGCAGCACGGCTGGCAACAGGCGCTCCTCCAGCTGGGCCAACCCCCGGATCTGCTGTTGATCAGTGGCGATCTCTGCCAGGACGAGAGCCTCGGTGGCTACGTGCGCCTGCGGGAGTTGCTGGAGGCATGGGCGGTGCCGGCGGCCCTGTTGCCTGGCAACCACGATCACCCCGGCCTGTTGCGGGCTGCCCTCGGGCGCCAGGCTTGGATCGCGCCAGCGCTTCTGCCGCTGGGCGGCTGGCACCTGCTGCTGTTGAGCAGCCATCGGCCCGGCTCAGTGGCCGGCTGGCTCGACGCCCCCCAGCGCGCCTGGGTGCAACGCCAGCTCCTGGTCAGTTCTGCTCCCCTGTTGGTGGCGCTGCACCATCCGCCGGTGCCGATCGGTAGCCCTGAGCTCGATCGGATTGCCTTGCAGGAGCCCGAGCCGCTGTTGCAGCACCTACGCACCAGCGTTCAGGTGCGCGGGGTGGTCTTCGGTCATGTGCATCAGCATTGGCATGGTCAGACCCCGCGAGTGGGTGGGCTCCCCCTGCAGCTCTGGGCCTGCCCCTCCACCCTGGCGGCCTTCAGTGCCGTGCAGCCCTGCCCGCTCGGCCAGCCCGATTGGCCCGGGGGCCGCTTGCTGGAGCTGGGCTCCGATGGGGCCCTCACCACCCGGCTGCTGCGTTGGCCGCCCGTCGGGTCTGCCTAGCCTGAGCTGCAATCGTCTGGGCTGACGTGCGCCGCCTCCTTGCTCTACCGCTGTTGCTGCTGGTGAGCCTGTGGCTGGCGGCACCGGCCTGGGCCGATCGCTCCGGAGCCGGCCACAGTTTTGTGGCCAGTGCGGTGAAGCGGGTGGCGCCGGCGGTGGTGCGCATCGACACCGAGCGCAGCGTGCCTCGCATCGGCCTGGATCCAGCCTTTAACGACCCGCTGCTGCGGGAGTTGTTCGGCGATCAGATGCCTCACACCCGCGAGCGTGGGCAGGGGTCGGGCATCGTGATTGATGCCAAGGGCCTGGTGCTCACCAACGCCCATGTGGTGGATGGGGCTGATCGGGTGGAGGTGAGCCTTCCCGACGGGCGTGAGCTGGAGGGCCGTGTGCTCGGGGCCGATGCCATCACGGATCTGGCTGTGGTGAGTATCCCGGTGGGATCCGGCGTGAAAGCGGCTCCCCTCGGCGATTCCGAAGCCTTGGAGGTGGGGGATTGGGCCATTGCCCTGGGCACGCCCTACGGCCTGGAGCGCACGGTGACCCTGGGCATCGTGAGCAGCCTGCACCGCAACATCACCAGCCTTGGCTTTTCGGATAAGCGTCTGGAGCTGATCCAGACCGACGCTGCCATCAACCCCGGCAACTCCGGCGGCCCCTTGATTAACGCCGATGGTGAGGTGGTGGGTATCAACACCCTGGTGCGCTCCGGTCCCGGCGCCGGGTTGGGCTTTGCCATTCCGATCAACCTGGCCAAAGGTGTGGCTGCCCAGCTGGGCAACGGTGGCTCGGTGGTGCATCCCTACCTGGGTCTGCAGCTGGTGCCCCTCAATGCCCGCCTCGCCCGGGACAACAACAGCGATCCCAATGCCCTGGTGCAGTTGCCCGAACGCGATGGTGCCCTGGTGCAGCGGGTGATTCCGGAGAGCCCCGCCGAGAAAGCCGGCCTGCGCCGCGGCGATCTGGTGGTGGCCGCGGCCGACCACTCCGTTCCTGATCCCGCCACCCTGCTGCGGTTGGTGGAAGGGGCCACGGTGGGTGAGGTGTTGCCGCTCACGGTGCTGCGCGGTGAGCAGGAGTTGCAGCTTTCGATTCGTCCGGAGGCGCTCCCCAGCGCCTGAGCTACGGTCACGCCTCAGAGAAAACGGCGTGATGGCGGATCTTCAAGACCAGATGAAACAGGCCGTGGCAGCAGCGGCCACCGAACAGATTCGCAGCGGCATGGTGGTGGGCCTGGGCTCTGGTTCCACGGCGGCCCTGATGATTCAGGCCCTGGGCGCCAAGCTCAAGAGCGGTGAACTCACCGACATCGTGGGGGTAACCACCTCCTTCCAGGGCGAAGTGCTGGCGGCTGAGCTGGGCATCCCCCTGCAGAGCCTCAATGCCGTGGATCGCATCGACCTGGCGATCGATGGGGCCGATGAGGTGGATCCCTCCTTCCAGCTCATCAAGGGTGGCGGTGCCTGCCACGTGCAGGAAAAGCTGGTGGCGGTGCGCGCTGAGCGTTTTGTGGTGGTGGTGGATTCCACCAAGCTGGTCGACACCCTCAACCTGGGCTTTCTGCTGCCGGTGGAGGTGTTGCCCGGCGCCTGGCGTCAGGTGCAGGCCCAGCTCAAGGCCATGGGCGGCGATGCCCAGCTGCGCATGGCGGTGAAGAAGGCCGGCCCGGTGGTGACCGATCAGGGCAACCTGGTGCTCGATGTGAAATTCGCCGGTGGCATCACCGATCCGGTGGGCCTCGAGAAGGCGATCAATAACCTCCCTGGTGTGCTCGAGAACGGCCTGTTCGTGAACATCACCGACCAGGTTCTGGTGGGTGAGATCAACGATGGTGTGGCCGGCGTGCGCGATCTGGTGAAGCGCTGAGCTGAGCCGGCCAGGGCTTAACCCAGCCGCAGCCGCACCGATTCGCCGTGACTGTGCAGCCCCTCGCTGTCGGCGAGGGTGGCCACGGCGGCGCCTGTGGCCTCCAAGGCCTGGCGGTTGAACTGGATCAGGCTGGTGTGGCGCAGGAACGTTTCCACGCAGAGGGCGCCGGCGAAGCGGGCGGTGCCTGAGGTGGGCAGGGTGTGGTTCGGGCCGGCCAGGTAGTCGCCCACCGCCTCTGGTGTCCAAGCCCCCATGAAGATGGCGCCGGCGTGCTGAATCTGTTCGGCCAGGGGCTCGGGGCGCTCTACCTGCAGCTCCAAGTGCTCCGGTGCGAAACGATCGCTGAGGCGTGCCGCCTGATCGAGGCTGTCGCACACCACGATCAGGCCCCAGTCGTTGAGGGCCTGGCGGGTGATCGCGGCGCGGGGGTGCCCCGCCAACTGCGCTTCGATCGCGGCGGGTACAGCGGCGGCCAGCTCAGCGCTGGTGGTGAGCAGAATCGCGGCGGCCAGGGGATCGTGCTCGGCCTGCGCCAACAGATCGGCGGCCACGTGGTCGGCGTTGGCGCTGTGGTCGGCAATCACCAGCACTTCGCTGGGGCCTGCCAGCGAATCGATGGCGACGCGGCCGTACACCGCTTTTTTGGCCAGGGTGACGTAGAGGTTGCCTGGGCCGGTGATCACATCCACCCTGGGAATGGATTCGGTTCCGTAGGCGAGGGCGGCTACCGCCTGGGCGCCGCCCACGCGGTAGATCTCTTCAATGCCCGCCAGATGGGCGGCCGCCAGCACGGTTTGGTTCACGCGGCCATCCGGCCCAGGCGGGGTGACCATCACCAGGCGCTGCACACCGGCCACGCGTGCGGGCACGGCATTCATCAGCACGGTGCTCGGATAGCTGGCGCGGCCACCGGGCACGTAGAGCCCCGCCCGTTCCACGGGCCTCCAGCGGCGCCCCAGGCGCTCGCCGTGCACCCCGGTGACCTCCAGATCCGCCGGCTTTTGGCGTTGGTGGAAATCCACGATCCGGCGGTGGGCCAGCTGCAGCGCTTCCTGCAGGTCGGTGGGCGTGGCGGCCCAGGCGGCTGCCAGCTCGTCGGCCGGCACGCGCAGCGGATCCGGACGCACGCCATCAAAGCGTTCGGTGAGCTCCATCAGGGCGGCGTCGCCCTGGGTGCGCACCTGCTCCAAGATGGCGTCGACGCGTTCTGCGGCCTCGCGGCTTTGGCCGCCACCCGTGCGCTCCGCGATGGCTTCCAGGCGGTCGCCGGCGGCCTGGGCGTCATGCAGCAGCTCGATCTGCAGCGGTGCAATGTCGCCAGGGGTGGTTGCGGCGGCGGCGCTGACCGAGGAGCTGGCAGAGGCGCTTGGAGCGGTGGCGCTCATGGCGTCGGGCGTTCTTGGATCAAGCTAGTGGCCCAGGTGGCCAGAGCCGGTCGGGCTTGGGAGTAGAGTCTTCGTTTGCCGTGCCAGTGCAGTACAGCCTGTGGCCAATAACAAGTCGTCGAAGAAGCGCGTTCTGATCGCTGAGCGCAATCGCCTGCACAACCGCACCTACAAGTCTGCGGTGCGCACCCTGATGAAGCGCTGCTTCTCCGCCTGTGATGCCTACAGCAAGGAGCCCGGCGATGCGGCTAAGCAGGCCGTGCAAACCACGATGAGCGCTGCGTTCAGCAAGATCGATAAGGCCGTGAAAGTGGGCGTGCTGCACCGCAACAACGGCGCCCATCAGAAGTCTCGCCTCAGCGCTGCGGTGAAGAAGGCGGTTGAGCCCGCGGCTCAGGCCTGAAGAACGCCCTGGTGACTTGTCTAGGGTTCGGGTTCGCCTGATTCCCCTTGTCCCATGGCTGCGGCTGTCGCCCTTGAGAGCCTTGAAGCTCCCCTGATCGATAGCCACTGCCACATCGTCTTCCGAAATTTCGATGACGACCTGGAGGAGGTGGCCCAGCGCTGGCGTGATGCCGGCGTGGGTCGCCTCCTTCACGCTTGTGTGGAACCCTCCGAGATTCCGGCGATTCGCGCTCTGGCCGATCGCTTCCCGGAGCTTCGCTACGCGGTGGGTGTGCACCCCCTCGACCCTGAACATTGGGAGGTTGACACGCCGGCTGTCTTGAAGGCGGCTGCACTCGATGACCCCCGGGTGGTGGCGATCGGTGAGCTGGGTTTGGATCTGTTTCGCGACAAGAACCTGGAGCACCAGCTGGCGATGCTTCGGCCCCAGCTGGATCTGGCGGTGGAGCTGGATCTGCCCGTGATCATTCACTGCCGCGATGCGGCTGAGCCGATGCTCGCGGAGTTGCGGGAGCGCGCCGGCCGTGGTGCCTGCCCCCGGGGCGTGATGCATTGCTGGAGTGGCACACCCCACGAGATGAAAGGCTTCCTGGAGCTGGGGCTCTTCATCAGCTTCAGCGGCAACGTCACCTTCCCGAAAGCCACCGACACGCACGCCTGCGCCCAGCAAGTGCCAGCGGATCGCTACCTGGTAGAGACCGATTGCCCATTTCTGGCCCCGGTGCCCCGGCGCGGCAAGCGCAATGAGCCGGCCTTCGTGGCGGCCGTGGCCCAGCGGGTGGCCGACCTGCGCGGTGAATCGCTGCAGGCGGTGGCGCGCCAGAGCACCAGCAATGCCTGTGCTCTGTTTGGGGCCGGACTTCACAATGTATGATGTTTCATTGGCCTGGCAGCGGGTTGTGGTTTTATCCGAGCCCTCTGCAGCCCGAAAGCGCTCACCAGAGTTCTGGTGGGCCTGCCCATCTCCGTGGTGCTGTCGTCTTTCCGGTGCGAGTTGTCGTTACCTCCTGGGTTGAAGCGAGCTGAATAGGTCTGCCGGCGGGCCAGCCCCTCCTTCGCGGAGCGGCTGGCCCTGTCGTCTGCTGCGCCATTCATGGGTCGTCCGCTGCGCCAATGCGCTGGAGCGTCCCTTCCCTCGCTTCATCCCCTGAGGTCCTGCTTGCCCCACCAGGCCCGTCGTTCCGTCCAACCCGTTCCTGCAGGTTCCCCGCATGAGCAGCGCGATCCAGGTCGCCAAGACCGCCACTTACCTCCCCGATCTGGTGGAGGTACAGCGCGCGAGCTTCAAATGGTTTCTGGAGAAGGGCCTGATCGAGGAGCTGGAGAGCTTCTCTCCGATCACCGATTACACCGGCAAGCTGGAGCTGCACTTCATCGGTAGCGAGTACCGCCTGAAGCGCCCCCGCCACGATGTGGAAGAGGCCAAGCGTCGTGATGCGACCTTCGCCTCGCAGATGTATGTGACTTGCCGCCTGGTCAACAAGGAGACCGGCGAGATCAAGGAGCAGGAAGTGTTCATCGGGGAACTGCCCCTGATGACCGAGCGCGGCACGTTCATCATCAACGGCGCCGAGCGCGTGATCGTGAACCAGATCGTGCGTTCACCCGGCGTCTATTTCAAAGACGAGCAGGACAAGAACGGCCGCAAGACCTTCAACGCCAGCCTGATCCCCAACCGTGGTGCCTGGCTGAAGTTCGAAACCGACAAAAACGACCTGCTGCACGTTCGCGTCGACAAGACCCGCAAGATCAATGCCCACGTGTTGATGCGGGCGATCGGTCTGTCGGATAACGACGTGCTCGACAAGCTCCGCCACCCGGAGTACTACCAGAAGTCGATCGAGGCCGCTAACGACGAAGGCATCGCGTCTGAAGATCAGGCGCTGCTCGAGCTCTACAAAAAGCTGCGTCCGGGTGAACCGCCCTCGGTGAGCGGTGGCCAGACCCTGCTGCACAGCCGTTTCTTCGATCCCAAGCGCTACGACCTGGGCCGCGTGGGTCGCTACAAGATCAACAAGAAGCTGCGTCTCACCATCCCCGACGCCACCCGCACCCTCACGCCTGAGGACGTGCTGAGCACGATCGATTACCTGATCAACCTCGAGCTCGATGTGGGCGGCGCCACGCTGGACGACATCGATCACCTCGGCAACCGCCGCGTTCGCTCCGTGGGCGAACTGCTGCAAAACCAGGTGCGTGTGGGCCTGAACCGCCTTGAGCGGATCATCAAGGAACGCATGACCGTGGGTGAGACCGAGAGCCTCACGCCGGCCCAGCTGGTGAACCCCAAGCCCCTGGTGGCGGCGATCAAGGAGTTCTTCGGCTCCAGCCAGCTGAGCCAGTTCATGGATCAGACCAATCCTCTGGCGGAGCTCACCCACAAGCGCCGCATCAGCGCCCTGGGCCCAGGTGGTCTCACCCGTGAGCGCGCAGGCTTCGCCGTGCGCGACATCCACCCCTCCCACTACGGCCGGATCTGCCCGATCGAAACGCCGGAAGGTCCCAACGCTGGTCTGATCGGTTCGCTGGCGACCCACGCCCGCGTCAACGAGTACGGCTTCATCGAGACCCCCTTCTGGAAGGTGGAGAACGGCATCGTTCTCAAGCAGGGCGATCCCCTTTACCTCTCGGCTGACCTCGAGGACGAGTGCCGCGTCGCCCCCGGTGACGTGGCCACCGATGCCGATGGCCGCATCAAGGCCGATCTGGTGCCTGTGCGCTACCGCCAGGACTTCGAGACCGTGCCGCCCGAGCAGGTGGATTACGTGCAGCTCTCACCGGTGCAGGTGATCTCCGTGGCCACCTCGCTGATCCCCTTCCTCGAGCACGACGACGCCAACCGAGCCCTGATGGGTTCGAACATGCAGCGCCAGGCTGTGCCGCTGCTGCGCCCTGAGCGTCCGCTGGTGGGCACCGGCCTGGAAACCCAGGTCGCCCGCGACTCGGGCATGGTGCCGATCACCACCGTGAACGGCACGGTGGCCTATGTGGATGCCACCGCCATCGTGATCCGCGATGAAGAGGGCAACGACCACACTCATTACCTGCAGAAGTACCAGCGCTCCAACCAGGACACCTGCCTGAATCACCGCCCGATCGTGAAGCTCGGCGACCCGGTGATCGCCGGTCAGGTGCTGGCCAACGGCTCGGCCTGTGAAGGCGGCGAGATCGCCCTCGGCCAGAACGTGCTGATCGCCTACATGCCCTGGGAGGGCTACAACTACGAGGACGCGATCCTGGTGTCCGAGCGCCTGGTGCGCGACGACCTCTACACCTCGGTGCACATCGAGAAGTACGAGATCGAAGCCCGTCAGACCAAGCTCGGCCCTGAGGAGATCACCCGCGAGATCCCGAACGTTGCCGAGGAGAGCCTGGGCAACCTCGATGAGATGGGCATCATCCGCGTGGGTGCCTACGTGGAGAGCGGCGACATCCTGGTGGGCAAGGTGACCCCCAAGGGTGAATCCGATCAGCCCCCCGAAGAGAAGCTGCTGCGCGCGATCTTCGGTGAGAAGGCCCGCGATGTGCGCGACAACTCCCTGCGGGTGCCCAGCACCGAGCGCGGCCGTGTCGTGGACGTGCGCATCTACACCCGTGAACAGGGTGATGAGCTGCCGCCCGGCGCAAACATGGTGGTGCGGGTCTATGTGGCGCAGCGCCGCAAGATCCAGGTGGGCGACAAGATGGCCGGCCGCCACGGCAACAAAGGCATCATCAGCCGCATTCTTCCTCTGGAAGACATGCCCTACCTGCCCGACGGCAGCCCGATCGACATCGTGCTCAACCCCCTGGGTGTGCCGAGCCGGATGAACGTGGGTCAGGTGTTCGAGTGCCTGATGGGCTGGGCTGCCTCCCACCTGGATTGCCGGGTGAAGGTGGTGCCGTTCGATGAGATGCACGGCCCCGAAACCTCGAAGAACACCGTGCAGGCGTATCTGGAGGCGGCCAAGTCGCAGCCCGGCAAAGACTGGGTCTACGACCCCGAGAACCCCGGCAAGATCCAGCTGATCGACGGCCGCACCGGCGAACCCTTCGACCAGCCGGTGACCGTGGGCTACGCCCATATCCTCAAGCTGGTGCACCTAGTGGATGACAAGATCCACGCCCGCTCCACCGGTCCTTACTCACTGGTGACCCAGCAGCCCCTCGGCGGTAAAGCCCAGCAGGGCGGCCAGCGTCTGGGTGAGATGGAGGTGTGGGCGCTCGAGGCCTACGGCGCCGCCTACACCCTGCAGGAACTGCTCACCGTCAAGTCCGACGACATGCAGGGCCGCAACGAAGCGCTCAACGCGATCGTGAAGGGCAAGCCCATCCCCCGTCCCGGCACCCCCGAGTCGTTCAAGGTGCTGATGCGCGAGCTGCAGTCGCTGGGTCTCGACATCGCGGTGTACACCGATGCCGGCGAGGAAGTGGACCTGATGCAGGACATCAACCCCCGCCGCAGCACCCCCAACCGGCCCACCTACGAATCCCTCGGCGTCGCGGATTACGACGACGACTGATTGCTGATCGATCCGGACCACCCGCTCGGGTGACCGTCTGATCCCTTCCGTTCCCTCCGACCTCCGCGCGCTACCCGGCCATGACCAACAGCAATCTCCGCACCGAGAACCACTTCGACTACGTCAAGATCACCCTCGCTTCTCCGGAGCGGGTGATGCAGTGGGGGCAGCGCACGCTGCCCAATGGTCAGGTGGTGGGCGAGGTGACCAAGCCCGAAACCATCAACTACCGCACGCTCAAGCCGGAAATGGACGGCTTGTTCTGCGAAAAGATCTTTGGACCCTCCAAAGACTGGGAGTGCCACTGCGGGAAGTACAAGCGGGTGCGGCACCGCGGCATCGTCTGCGAGCGCTGCGGTGTGGAGGTGACCGAGAGCCGGGTGCGCCGGCACCGCATGGGCTTCATCAAGCTGGCGGCCCCCGTGTCGCACGTGTGGTACCTGAAGGGCATCCCCAGCTATGTGGCGATCCTGCTCGACATGCCCCTGCGGGATGTGGAGCAGATTGTTTACTTCAACTGCTATGTGGTGCTCGATGCGGGCGACCACAAGGACCTCACCTACAAGCAGCTGCTCACCGAAGATGAGTGGCTGGAGATTGAAGACGAGATCTACGCCGAAGATTCGGAGATCGAGAACGAGCCCACCGTCGGCATCGGCGCTGAGGCGCTGAAGCAACTGCTGGAAGACCTTGATCTGCCCGTGGTGGCTGAACAGCTGCGCGAGGAGATTGCCGGCTCCAAGGGCCAGAAGCGCGCCAAGTTGATCAAGCGCCTGCGCGTGATCGACAACTTCATCGCCACCGGCGCCCGTCCTGAGTGGATGGTGCTGGATGTGATTCCGGTGATTCCGCCCGACCTGCGCCCGATGGTGCAGCTCGATGGCGGCCGCTTCGCCACCTCCGACCTCAACGACCTCTACCGCCGTGTGATCAACCGGAACAACCGGTTGGCGCGTCTGCAGGAGATCCTCGCCCCTGAAATCATCGTCCGCAACGAAAAGCGGATGCTGCAGGAGGCCGTCGATGCTCTGATCGACAACGGCCGCCGCGGCCGCACGGTGGTGGGTGCCAACAACCGCCCGCTCAAGTCACTGAGCGACATCATCGAGGGCAAGCAGGGTCGCTTCCGTCAGAACCTGCTCGGTAAGCGCGTCGACTACTCCGGTCGTTCCGTGATCGTGGTGGGTCCGAAGCTGAAGATGCATCAGTGCGGTCTGCCCAAGGAGATGGCGATCGAGCTGTTCCAGCCGTTCGTGATTCACCGCCTGATTCGCCAGAACATCGTTAACAACATCAAGGCCGCCAAGAAGCTGATTCAGCGCGCCGACGATGAGGTGATGCAGGTGCTGCAGGAGGTGATCGAAGGTCACCCGATCCTGCTCAACCGAGCTCCCACCCTGCACCGCCTCGGCATTCAGGCCTTCGAGCCCAAGCTCGTGGATGGTCGCGCCATCCAGCTGCACCCGCTGGTGTGCCCCGCCTTCAACGCCGACTTTGACGGTGACCAGATGGCCGTGCACGTGCCCCTGGCCATCGAGGCGCAGACCGAAGCGCGCATGTTGATGCTCGCCAGCAACAACATCCTCTCGCCCGCCACCGGCGATCCGATCATCACCCCGTCGCAGGACATGGTGCTCGGCGCCTACTACCTCACTGCTGAGCAGCCCGGCGCCGCCAAGCCTGAGTTCGGCGATCGCAGCCGCACGTTTGCCGGCCTGCGCGATGTCTTGGTCGCCTTCGAGGAGAAGCACCTCACCATGCACGACTGGGTGTGGGTGCGCTTCAACGGCGAGGTGGACAGCGAAGACGAAGCCAAGGAGCCGATCAAGGAAGAAACCCTGAGCGATGGCACCCGCATCGAGCAGTGGAACTACCGCCGCGATCGTATGGATGAAGACGGCGCTCTGATCAGCCGTTATGTGCTCACCACCGTCGGCCGCGTGGTGATGAACAGCACGATCATCGATGCGGTGGCCGCCGCCTGAGATCCCGGACGTTTTCCCCCTTCCTTATTCCTCTACGCGCGCAGCCATGACCGCCACCCCCTCCAAGAAGACCAAGAAGTCCAGCAAGAAGGCCGCAGCGGAAGCTCCGGCACCCGTGCTCGGTGCCTCTGCGCCGCTGAGCAAGGCCGCCCCGGTGTTCCGCAACCGCACCATCGACAAGAAGCAGCTGCGGAACCTGATGGCGTGGGCCTACAAGAACCACGGCACCGCCTCCACCGCCTCCCTGGCGGACGAACTGAAGGATCTCGGCTTCCACTACGCCACCCAGGCCGCTGTGTCGATCTCCGTCGACGACCTGCGCATCCCCGGTGAAAAGGCACGTCTGCTTGAAGAAGCCGAGCAGCAGATCACCGACACCGAAGAGCGCTATCGCCTCGGTGAAATCACCGAGGTGGAACGTCACACCAAGGTGATCGACACCTGGACCGAGACCAACGAGCGTCTGGTTGAAGAAGTCAAAAAGAACTTCAACGAGAACGATCCGCTCAACTCGGTGTGGATGATGGCCAACTCCGGCGCTCGGGGCAACATGTCCCAGGTGCGTCAGCTGGTGGGTATGCGCGGCCTGATGGCCAACCCCCAGGGCGAAATCATCGACCTTCCGATTCGCACCAACTTCCGTGAAGGTTTGACGGTCACCGAATACGTGATCTCCTCCTACGGCGCCCGCAAGGGTCTGGTGGATACCGCGCTTCGTACGGCCGACTCGGGTTACCTCACCCGCCGTCTGGTGGACGTCGCCCAAGACGTGATTGTGCGTGAGGACGACTGCGGCACCACCCGCGGTATTCCCATCAATGCCGACGATAAGGGCCGCTACGCCGCCAAGCTCGTGGGCCGTCTCGCGGCTGAGCCGGTGCTTGATGGCGACGGCAACGTGATCGTGGATCGCGATGGCGAGATCGACGCTCCCACCACCGCCCGCATCGAAGCGGCCGGCGTGAAGACCGTGGTGGTGCGCTCGCCCCTCACCTGCGAGGCCGCCCGTTCGGTGTGCCGCAAGTGCTACGGCTGGGCCCTGGCCCATAACGAACTGGTCGACCTCGGCGAGGCCGTTGGCATCGTGGCCGCCCAGTCGATCGGTGAACCGGGCACCCAGCTCACCATGCGGACGTTCCACACCGGTGGTGTGTCCACCGCTGAGACGGGCGTGGTGCGCTCCCTCGTGGCGGGCACGATCGAATTCGACAGCAAGGCCCGGGTGCGTCCCTACCGCACGCCCCACGGTGTGGAGGCCCAGATCGCTGAGACCGACTTCACCCTCACCGTGAAGCCCAGCGGCAGCGGCAAGGCCCAGAAGCTCGGCATCACCTCCGGCTCAATCCTGTTTGTGGAGGCCGGCGCGGAAACCCCCGCTGACGTGATGCTCGCCCAGATCTCTTCCGGCGCTGCCGTGAAGAAGAGCGTGGAGAAGGCCACCAAAGACGTGATCTGCGACCTGGCTGGCCAGGTGCGCTTCGAGGATGTGATTCAGCCCAAGGAGGTCACGGACCGCCAGGGCAACATCACTCTCAAGGCCCAGCGTCTGGGCCGGATGTGGGTGTACAGCGGCGATGTGTACAACCTGCCGCCCAATGCCCAGCCTGTGGTGAGCGGCAACAAGCCTGTCACCACCGGTGAAGTGCTGGCCGAGAGCCGTTTGGTGAGTGAGTACGGCGGTGCGGTGCGCCTGCGCGAGAGCGCTGGTGATTCCCGCGAAGTGCAGATCGTCACCACCAGTCTCACCCTCAAGGACTGCAAGCTCGTGGGTGAATCCACCCACTCCGGTGAGCTCTGGCACCTCGAGGGCAAGGACAGCATTCGCTACCGCCTCAACACCCACCCCGGCACCAAGATCTCCAACGGTGAGGTGATTGCTGAACTCGCCGACGATCGTTTCCGCACCCAGACGGGCGGCATCGTGAAGTTCGCGCCTGGCCTGGCGATCAAGAAGGCCCGCAGTGCCAAGAACGGCTACGAGGTGAGCAAGGGCGGCACCCTGCTCTGGATCCCGCAGGAAACCCACGAGATCAACAAAGACATCTCCCTGTTGATGATCGAGGACGGCCAGTGGATCGAGGCCGGCACTGAGGTGGTGAAGGACATCTTCAGCCAAACCGCCGGCATCGTGACGGTGACGCAGAAGAACGACATTTTGCGCGAGATCATCGTGCGCTCCGGCACCCTGCACCATGTGTCCGACGCCAAGGCGATTAGCCGCTACAGCGACGGCAAGATGGTCAATCCCGGTGAAGAGATCGCCAAGGGTCTCAAGGCCGAGGCCATGGTGTTCGTTGAAGCGGTGGATACTTCCGAGGGCGGTGCGCTGCTGCTGCGCCCCGTGGAGGAATACCGCATTCCCGATGAGGCCCACCTGCCCGAGCTCGGCAGTGTGACCCAGAAGAACGGCCCCAGCCTCGGCCTCAAGGCCACCCAGCGCCTCGCCTTTAAAGACGGCGAGCTGATCAAGAGCGTGGAGGGTGTTGAGCTGCTCAAGACCCAGCTGATCCTCGAAACCCACGACACCACCCCCCAGATGACGGTGGATGTGGAGTCGGTGCCCGACAAGCGTGCCAAGACGATTGACCGTCTGCAGCTGGTGATCCTCGAGAGCCTGCTGGTGCGCCGCGACACCCTTTCCGACGCGAGCCACGGTTCCACCCACACCGAGCTCTCCGTGAATGACGGCGACAGCGTGAAGGCGGGCGATGTGGTGGCCACCACCCAGATCCTGTGCAAGGAAGACGGCGTGCTGGCTCTGCCCGACACCGTTGACGGTGAGCCTGTTCGCCGCTTGATCGTGGAGCGCGCCAGCGACACCCGCAGCATCGACCTCGGCTCAGCCAAGCCTGAGGTGCAAGAGGGTCAGCGCTTGGTGGATGGGGATTTGCTGGCCAAGGGTGTGGAAGCCCCCTGCTGCGGCCAGGTGGAGTCGGTCTCCGGCAGCACCGTCACCATCCGTTTGGGCCGCCCTTACATGGTGTCGCCCGACTCCGTGCTTCACGTGCGCGACGGCGAACTGGTGCAGCGCGGTGACTCCCTGGCCCTGCTGGTGTTTGAGCGCCAGAAGACCGGCGACATCGTGCAGGGTCTGCCCCGTATTGAGGAACTCCTGGAAGCCCGTCGTCCGCGGGAATCGGCCGTGCTCTGCCGCAAGGCCGGCACCGTGGAGATCAAGCAGGGCGACGATGACGATTCCATCGCCGTCACCGTGATCGAGGGCGACGACGCCATCACCGAGTACCCGATCCTGCTCGGCCGCAACGTGATGGTGAGCGACAGCCAGCAGGTGAGCGCCGGTGAGCTGCTCACCGATGGTCCGATCAACCCCCACGAGCTGCTGGAGTGCTTCTTCGAAGACCTGCGCAGCCGCAAGCCCACCCTGGAAGCGGCCATGGAGGCCATCTCCAAGCTGCAGTTCCGCCTGGTGCAGGAAGTGCAGAACGTCTACAAGTCGCAGGGCGTCACCATCGATGACAAGCACATCGAAGTGATCGTGCGTCAGATGACCAGCAAGGTGCGCATCGAGGACGCAGGGGACACCACCCTGCTGCCCGGTGAGCTGATCGAGCTGCGTCAGGTGGAGCAGGTGAACAGCGCCATGGCGATCACCGGCGGTGCCCCCGCCGAGTTCACCCCGGTGCTGCTGGGCATCACCAAGGCCTCGCTCAACACCGACAGCTTCATCTCCGCGGCTTCCTTCCAGGAGACCACCCGCGTGCTCACCGAAGCGGCCATCGAAGGCAAGAGCGACTGGCTGCGCGGTCTCAAGGAGAACGTGATCATTGGTCGCCTGATCCCGGCGGGTACTGGCTTCAGCGGCTTCGAAGAGGAGCTGCGCGCCGAGGCTGGACCTCACCCCGACATCCTCGATGAGGATGCGATGAACTACCGCCGCATGCAGAACCTGCGCCCGGATTACACCGTGGAGATGCCGGCTGCCCCTGCACCCGGTAGCGCTGGTGCCCTGCTCGACGATCCTTCCGACGAGGATCTCGAAGCCACCCGCAGCCGCCACGGCATCGAGGCCTCAGCCAGCACCACCGCTGCCTTCACCCGCCCCACGGTGGAAGAAGGCCTTGAGGAGGAGCTGATCGCTGATCCTGAGGCGATGCAGGGTCTCCAGGACGAGGGTCTGCTCACCGACGAGTGATCCCTCGATCACCCCACTGCCCATCTCAGCTCCGGCCATGATTCAGCCCACGCTCGTGCCCCAGCGGCGTCTGCCCCGCTACGGCTTCCACACCCATACCGAGCGGCTCAATGGCCGGATGGCGATGCTCGGCTTCATTGCCCTGTTGGTGGTGGAAGCCCAGCTGGGCCATGGCTTGTTGATCTGGTGAGCCAGCCCCTGCTGGGCATGGGGCTTCCGGCCCTCGAGGCCTGGGCGAAGCAGCACGGTCAGGCCGCCTTTCGCGGCCGGCAACTGCACGATTGGCTCTACGCCAAAGGTGCACGCCAGCTGGCCGATGTGTCGGTGCTGCCCAAGGGCTTTCGCGAGCAGATGGCGGGTCAGCCGCCGGACGGTTCGCTCGATTGGATGGGCCGCTCCCGCGAGCTGCACCGCAGCGTCGCTCGCGATGGCACCACCAAGCTGTTGCTCGGCACCCACGATGGGCTGAGCATCGAAACCGTGGGGATTCCCGCCGAAGGCCGGCTCACGGTGTGCGTGAGCTCGCAAGTGGGGTGTCCCATGGCCTGCCGCTTCTGCGCCACCGGCAAGGGCGGGCTGCAGCGCTCGTTGGCGGTGCACGAGATCGTGGATCAGGTGCTGAGCGTGCGCGAGGTGATGGAGCAGCGCCCGAGCCACGTGGTGTTTATGGGCATGGGTGAACCGCTGCTCAACATCGAAGCGGTGCTCGATGCCATCCAGTGCCTCTGCACCGACCTGGGCATGGCGCAGCGCCAGATCACCGTGAGCACCGTGGGGGTGCCGCGCACCCTGCCGCGTTTGGCGGAGTTGGCCCTCGAGCGGCTCGGCCGGGCCCAGTTCACCCTGGCCGTGAGCCTGCATGCCCCCGATCAGCGCCTGCGTGAGGAGCTGATCCCCACGGCCCATGCCTATCCGATTGAGGCCTTGCTGGATGATTGCCGCCGCTATGTGGCGATCACCGGCCGTCGGGTGAGCTTCGAATACATCCTGCTCGGCGGCCTCAACGACCAACCCCGCCATGCGGCGGCCCTGGCGCAGCTGCTGCGCGGCTTCCAGAGCCATGTGAACCTGATTCCTTACAACCCGATTGAGGAAGAGGAGTTTCAACGCCCCACCCCCGCGGCTGTGGATGGATTCCGCCGGGCCCTGCAGGAGCGGCATGTGGCCGTGAGTGTGCGCGCCAGCCGCGGCCTTGATGCTGATGCGGCCTGCGGTCAGCTGCGGCGCCGCCTGGAAGGCAGCCTGGAGCCGGTGCTGGCCCGTTAGGTGGCGTCGCGGCTGGGGTCGAACGCGCCCTGGGCTTCCTGTTCACCCCACGGTGCGATCCGCCAGAGCAACAGAAAAGCCGGCAGTGCGGCCACCACGGTGAACAGGAAAAAGCCAGGCCAGCCGGCTCGCTCGGCCACCACACCGGCGGGAGCTGCCAGGATCGAGCGGCTCATGGCGTAGATGCCCGAGAGCAGGGCGTATTGGGTGGCCGAGAAGCGGGGGTTGCAGAGGCTCATCAGCAAGGCCACGAACACCGCGCCCACCATTCCGCTGCTGATGTTCTCCAGGCTCACGGCCGTGATCAGGCCCCTGACGCCGCCGCCGAAGCGGGCCAGGGCCCAATAGCTGAGGTTGCCGATCACACCGCTCACGGCAAAGAGCCACAGGGAGCGGTTCATCCCCAGCCAGGCAAACAGGCTGCCGCCGATCACGGTGCCCAGCATGGTGGCGCCGATCGCCCAGCCCCCCTGCACGAGGCCGATATCGGCTTCGCTAAATCCCTGCAGCTTCAAAAACGGGATAGCCATGGCATTGAGCAGGCCATCTGGCCAGCGGTAGAGCAACACCAAAAGCAGCAGTTGCCAGGTGCGGTTGGGACCGGCTCGATGCACAAACTCCCGTGCGGGTCCCAGGACCGCCTGGCGCAGGCTGGTCACCGCGTGCTCCACGGGCGGCAGCTTGGGCGCGGTGAGCGTGAAGGGCACCATTGCTGCCACCAGGGCTGCAGCGCTCAGGAACGCGGCGGGCCATCCGAAGCGATCGGCCAGCAAAAAACCACCGGCCCCCACGCCCAGCATGGCGGCGCGGTAACCGAGGGCTGCGGCGGCTGCCCCGGCTCCGCGTTCCGCCTCCGGCAATAGATCCGTGCGATAGGCATCCACGGCGATGTCTTGGGTGGCGCTGCACATGGCCAGAACCAGGGCGGCTAGCCCCACCGCGGTGAGCTGGGCTGGGTCGCTGCTCGGGTGCAACAGGGCCATGGCGGCGATCACCCCCACCAACAGCAGTTGCATCAGCAGCAGCCAGCCCCGCCGCCGGTCGGGCCAGGGGATCGGCCAGCGATCTAGCAGGGGAGCCCAGAACAATTTGAGTGTGTAGGGCAGCTCCGCAAGAGGAATCAGGCCGATCAGGGCGAGCGGCACGCCGCTGGCGGCCAGCCAGCCCTGTAGCAGCCGGCTGCCCACCATCAGCGGCGCGCCGCTGGCCACCCCTTCGGCGCTCACGGCGATCAGCCGCCGCAGGGTGCCGCTGGAGCGAACGGTGGCCGGATCCGGCGTAGCCATGCGGCGTTCTGCAGATGGGCGGCACCTTAGGGGTGGCTTCGAGACAGGAGAATGGCTGCACTGAGGCCTTGATCTGTGCAGTTCCTGCGTTCCACCCTGTTGCCAGCCGCGATCGTGCTGCTGTTTGGCCTGGCCCTGTTTGCCGTGAGTGCGCGCATCTGGTTGCCGGGCGACATGGTCGCCCCAGCCCCCATCAGCTGAACCGATCAGGTCATGCCGGGCCCTTACGATCCCCGGCATGACTGGTCCGTTCCCCGAGTTTTCGCAGAGTCCAGCCGACCTGGCGCTGGACCCGGAACTGCTCGCGCGTGAACTGGCAGAAGAGCTGCTGGGCGATCCGCTCGATGAGCTTGAAGACCCCGCGCTAGCCCTGGCGGATGTGGCCGCCGAGTGTGACCTGGGCCTGGAACTGCTCCGCGGCAGCCACGATGAACGGATGCAGGGGCTGCGCATCTTTTGTGAGCACCGCGATCCCCGGGCGCCTGCGTTGCTCGTGCCCTTGCTGGAGGCAAGCTGCCCGATCCTGCGCATGAGTGCGGTGTATGCCCTGGGCCGCAACCCCGATCTGCAGGCTGTCAGTCCGCTCCTTGCCCTGCTGCAGAACGACAGCAATGGCTACGTGCGCAAAGCGGTGGCCTGGAGCCTCAGCAGCTATCCGGACGCGCCGGTGATGAATCCGCTGATCCGCGCCCTGCAGAGCGATATCGCGGCGGTCCGCCTTTGGGCCGCGAGTTCCCTGGCAGATGCTGGTTCCACGGGGCTGGCGAAAGCGGACCAGGCGGCTGGCCAGTTGCTCCAGGCCCTGCGGATCGATAGCGAAGCGGCGGTGCGCAGCAACAGCGCCTGGTCGCTGGGGCGGCTCTATGGCGATCTGGTGGAGCCGCGTCAGCTGGAAGTGGTGGAGTCGCTTCTCGGTGCCATGCTCCACGACGCGGATCTCGCCGTGCGCGATGAAGCCCGCCTCGCCCTTGAGCAACTGGAGGATCCTTTGGTGCTTGAGCGCTTGCAGACCCTGGTGAACGAAGGACTGCTGAGCTGAGGCTCCGCCAGAATCTGAGCAACGCGGCTAGCATCCGCAGACCCACGCCCCTGCCCGGGAATGGCTCAGCACACCATCCGCTTTCGGATCCGACCTGATGGTCGGGTGGAGGAGCTGGTGGAAGGCATTTCGGGCAGGGGCTGCGAGCAGCTCACCGAGGGCATCGAAGCCCGGCTTGGCAGCGTGCAGCAGCGCCAGGCCACCTCGGAGGCCTTTCAGGCTTCCCAGGCTGCGGTAACGCCCGAGCAGACCCAGACCCTTCCCTCATCGGTCTCCTGATGTCGCACTTCAGCACCGTTAAAACGGAACTGCGTGATCGCGCCGCCCTGATCGACGCGCTGCGTGATCTCGGCCACGACCCCAGCGAAGGTGAGCGTGCCGTGCGCGGCTATCGCGGCCAGACCGTGCAGGCCGATCTGGCCGTGCTCGGGGAAGAGGGTGGTGACATCGGCTTCCGCTGGAGCGAAGCCAACGGCAGCTATGAGCTCGTGACCGATCTTGATCTCTGGCGTCAGCCCATCCCGGTGGAGCGCTTCCTGGCGAAGCTCACCCAGCGTTATGCCCTGCGCAGCATCTTGGCGGCCTCCAGCGCCGAAGGCTTCCAGGTGAGCGAACAGCGCCAAACGGCGGATGGTTCGATTGAGCTGGTGGTGACCCGCTGGGAGTGAGCGTCGATCCTGCGGTTGCGTTTGCGGCCGCTTCGGCGCCGGCGGCCCTGGTCACGGGCCGTGAGCCCGTGCTCGGTGGCGCGCTGCGTCAGAAAGCCGTTTGGGTGGATGAAGCGGTGTGCATTGGCTGCCGCTACTGCACCCACGTGGCAGCCAACACCTTCCTGGTGGAGGAAGACTGGGGCCGGTCCCGGGCCATCCGCCAGGACGGCGACAGCACCGAACGGATCCAGGAGGCGATCGACACCTGTCCGGTGGATTGCATCCATTGGGTGAGCTACGAAGACTTGCCCGCCCTGGAAGAGCAGACCTTGCATCAGGAGCTCCAACCCCTGGGGCTGCCTACCCCGGCCCGGCCCCGCCGCACCCTGCCTCGCGCCCCATCCTGATGCTGCCGGTTCGTCGCTTTGGCCGCACCGAGCTGCCGATGCCCGTGTTGTCGCTCGGTGGGATGCGCTTTCAGCAGAGCTGGAACGATCTGCCGGCCGATCAGATCAGCGCGGAGAGCCAGGACAACCTGCGGGTCACCCTCGAGGCGGCGGTGGCCGCGGGCTTCCGGCATGTGGAAACCGCGCGCCATTACGGCAGCTCTGAGCGGCAGCTGGGCTGGTTGCTGCCCCAGGTGCCGGACCCCGGCCGGATTCTCCAGACCAAAGTGCCGCCCCAGGCCGACCCAGCGGCCTTTGAGGCCGAGCTGCGCCGCAGTTTCGAGCGGCTGGCGGTGCCGCGGGTCGACCTGCTTGCCATTCATGGTCTTAACCGGCCGGAGCACCTGGAGCAAACCCTGAGGCCGGGCGGCTGTTTGGAGGTGGTGCGGCGCTGGCAAGCGGAAGGGCGTGTGGGGTCGGTGGGTTTCTCCACCCATGGCCCCTTGCCGCTGATCCTCGAGGCGATCCACAGCGGCGCTTTCGATTACATCAATCTGCACTGGTATTTCATTCGCCAGGACAACCGCCCGGCGATTGACGCCGCCATTGCCCAGGACATGGGTGTGTTCGTGATCAGCCCCACCGATAAAGGCGGTCACCTGCACACCCCATCGCCGCAGCTGCTGGAGCTTTGTGCGCCGCTGCATCCGATCGTGTTCAACGATCTCTTCTGCCTGAGTGCGCCTGGGATTCACACCATCAGCGTGGGCGCGGCGCGACCGGACGACCTCCAGCTGCATCTCCAGGCCGTGGCGTTGCTGCCCCAGGCCGCTGAGCTTCTGCCCCCGATCGTCGCGCGGCTGGAGCAGGCCCGCCGCGACGCCCTGGGCGACGCGTGGCTCGACAGCTGGCATCAGGGTTTACCCGCCTGGCAGGACACACCTGGCGGGATCAACCTGCCCACCTTGCTCTGGCTCCACAACCTCGTGGAGGCCTGGGGGCTGGAGGGCTATGCGAGGGCCCGCTATGGCTTGCTGGGGGGCGGCGGCCATTGGTTCCCGGGCGCCAATGCTGATGCCCTCGATCACAGCGTGAGCGAAGCGCAGTTGCTGCAGGCCCTGGCGGCCAGCCCCTGGGCGGAGCGAATCCCGCCCCTGCTGCGGGCCTTGCGCCAACGGGTCGGCGGCCAGGCCACCCGCCGATTGATGGCCGAATGATCGCCCCTCAGCTCGCGCTGACGGGTTGGCCGAGGGGGAATTTGCTGGGCATTCCCACGGCGCGTGGGTAGCTCTTGGGGCAGGGGGCGCTGGCGGCCACGAACAGGGCTGTGCGCTGGCCCCGTTCGGCGGGAAGCTCGCGCTGCTCGCAGCGCACGATCTCAGCGCGCAACAGCTGTAGGGCACGTTCCAGCTCGCGCTGATCGGCCTCCCCCCACTGGCCGCGATAGAGCAACGCCTGCCCCGAAGGCTTGAGCAACGGCACCAGGTATTCCGCCACCACCGGCGCTGCCGCCACCGCCCGTGCCATCGCCAGATCGAACTGGCCGCGGCATTGGCCGTGGCGCCCGGTGAGCTCCACCCGTTCGCAGCGCAGCTGCACGCGATCGCTCAAGCCCAGGGCTGCCGCCATGGCCTCAACGGCCTGGGTCTTGCGACCCACCGAATCCACCAGGGTGAGCTGGGCCTGGGGGAAGGCAATGGCGATGGCCAGCCCCGGGAAGCCGCCGCCGGTGCCCACATCGATGCAGCGCAGCGGGGCCTCGGCTTGGTCGTTGAGCAGCTGTTGCAGCGGCCAGAGGCTGTCGAACACCTGGGCGATCCAGAAGTCGTCGCCCTCCACCAAGCGTGTGAGGTTCACGCGGCTGTTCCACTGGCGCAGCTCCTCTTGCAGCTGCTGAAGCTGCTGCAGCTGTTCCGGGCTCGGCTGCCAGCCCAGCTCCTGCCAGAGGGCGGTGTCGGGTGTGGCAGCTGGCATCCCCTTGGGCGGCGTGGTCTCTTGATCTCTAGGATCCCCCACACCCGGTGCCCCGCTGGTGGCAGCTGCCAACCACTACGAGCTGCTGCAGATAGCCCCCGATGCGTCGCAGCAGGAGCTGCGCCAGGCCTTCCGCCGGCTCAGCAAGCGCTACCACCCCGACACCACCGATTTGCCGGCCGAGCAAGCGGAAGAAGCGTTTCGCCATCTGCAGCAGGCTTACCTCACCCTGAGCGATCCCGAGCGGCGCCGGCTGTACGACGTGAGCCTGCGGCCTGTGCCCCAGCCGCTTCAGTCCCTGCGGGTGTCTGTGCCCCAGCCGGTGCCGGTGCGGCGGGCCCTCTCGGGTGGTGAGTGGTTCGCGCTGCTGCTGCTGGGGGTGGCTGTGGTGTTCAGCCTGGTGCTCGGCGTGGGGCTGGCCTGGGCCCGTGGCACCGAGTTGTTGCGGGAGCCCAGCTGGTGGCCGGGCAGCGAGCAGACTGCTCAGACCTTGCCGTCCAGCACCGCGGATGTCGTCTCTGCCGCCCCCCCAGGCGCCGCTGTACAACCATCCGCTGCCGGCGCATGAGCAGTGGCTGCGCGATCTGGGTGCCGTGCAACAAGGGCCCCACTCCTGTCTGTGGGATCTGCGGTTGGGCGGTTGGAGCGCTCAGATTGAGCTGGAGGTGGAGGAGCTGAGCATCCGCTGGCAGTCGGATGAGGCGCCGGTGGAGCGCCACTTCCCTTACGGCTTCAGCCGCGCCGATGTGGAAGCGGCGATTCTCGCCGGACCCTGACGCTCACCTGACAGCAGCGCCGATCGCCGTCAGCATGGGAGCGCACATCAAAGGAGCCTGATGGACAGCAGCTCCCACCGACAGCCGCCGGTGTCGAATCGCTTCCTGCAGCCCGAGCAGCTTGCCGCACCCCACGCCGGGCGTGCCTGGAGCCCCACAGAGGTGTTTGCCGAAGGCCAGTGGCAGAGCGTGCGTGTGCGGCTCGAGGCCAGGGGCTGGAATGCGCTGCAGATCGAGCAAATCCACGATCAGCTGCGGCAGGGCTGGCCCCTGGCTTTGGCTGAAAACAACGTGGCGGTGATCAGTGGTCACTGCCCGATCAAGGCGCGCCGGTTCCACTGACGCCATCTGGCCAGCAAGCCTCAGAGCTTGCGCTTGCACACTTCGCTCTGCTCTTCGGCCTGGGTGGAGAAGGGGCCGCAGCTGAACCAGCGCACCATCGACACTTCAATGTCGGTGAACAGCACCAGGATGCCGGCGCAGAGGGCGGCAACGGCGGCGCTGATTGCAACGTGGGAGCCTTTCATGCACCGGTGTGTGTCATGCCTGGAGCTTATGGGAGAGCTCCAGCTCCTGCCATTGCTGGGCCAGTGTGGTGGCGGTGATGGCGCTCAGCGGCGGCAGGCAGCCGAGGATTGGCACACCGCCCAGTTGGGCCAGGGTGCGCAGGTTGTTGGGATGAGCCGGGCCATTGAGCAGCACGCCCAGCACCGGGATCTGGCGGTGTCGCAGGGCTTCGAGGGATAGCAGCGTGTGGTTGAGGGTGCCCAGCCCGCTGCGGGCCACCAGCAGCACCGGCAGTTGCCAGTGCTGGAGTTGATCGATCTGCAGCCAATCAAGCCGTAGGGGTACCAACAGCCCGCCCGCGGTTTCCACCACCAGGGGGCCGCTCTGGTTTGGCAGCTTCAGACGCTGGGACTCCAACGGGGGGCCTGGCCGGGCGGGATCGCCGCTCTCCAGCTCAGTGGCCCAGTGGGGGGAGACCGGTGCCTGCAGCCGGTAGGCCTCCGGGATGATCCGCGCCTCCGGGAGCCCCAGCCAGCGCTGCACCCGGTCGCGATCGCCTTCGCCGTTCTCGAGGCCGCACTGCACCGGCTTCCAATAGCAGGCCCCCAGGCCTTGCACCAGCAGGGCGCTCACCACGGTTTTCCCCACCTCCGTGTCGGTGCCGCACACCACCAGGCGGTTGCTCATCGTTTCTGTCCCACCAGCACCAGCACCTGCCACACGATGGCGTGCTCAGGTCCTGGCCAGTGGCGGATCAGTTGGCGCAGTTGCCCCGGTTGCAGCCGCTCGGCCGGGCTGGCCTGGGCGCCGATGGCTTTGATCTGATGCAGGAAGGGCCGGACCCCGCGATTGGGGCGGCTGAAGCGCAGCACTTGTTGTTGGTGCAGGAGGAGCTGGCCAGCTGCGGCCGCGATCAGGTCGTTGGCATCCGGAAGCGGGAGGGCGCTGCAGGGCACCCCTGCCCGTTGGGCGGCCTGATGCCAGATCTGAAAACTGCCGCTGCAGGGCACCGCCAGCAGCAGGGCGCCGCCGGGGCGGAGGGCCGCGCACCAGCGGCTCAGCTGCAGCGGGGGCTGCTGCAGCCATTGCAGCGCAAAGCTGGAGGCCAACAGTCCTGCCCCCGTGAGCTCCTGGGGCAGTCCTTGGTTCAGATCCCACAGGCGCTGGTGGGCTGGTAGCGGGGGCTGCTCCTGCTCCAGGAGCGCTGCGCAGGCGTCAAGCCGCAGCAAGGGCGCATCCTTGAGTTGGTGTTCCAGGGCGCGGCTCAAGAGGCCGCTGCCGGCGCCCAGATCGGCCCGGGGCCCCGGGGGCAGTGCTGCCGCCAGGGGCCGGGCTAGTCGGGCCAGCCGATTGGCCACAGCTGTCTGAAGAGTGGCGCTGCGCTGGTAGCTGCTGGCGCCGCGGCTGAAGCAGCGCTCCACCTGAGCGCTGAAGCGGAGCTCAAGGTTGCCCATCGGCAATCCACCCCAGTACCCGCTCCGGCAGCTCTGGATCCAGCAGGCAATGGCCAGCAGGCTCCAGGCTCCATAGCTCCGCCTGCGGCAGCAGCGCCCGCAGGGCGGCGCGGCTGCTGGGCTGCACGATGCGATCGTCGGCAGCTTCCACAATCAACGCCCGGGCTGCGGTGGGATATCCCATTGGCAGACCAGCGGTCAGCTCCAGCAGCTGCAGATCCTCCAGCAGCCGCTGTTGGCCGAGGGCAGTGATCCCCTGCTCCAACGGGCCCATCGGCAGGGCGGAGGGCGGCTGAGGTGCAGCAGCTTCCCGGAAGAAATCGCGCAGCAGGGCCGTGGTGTCGCCCGCCGCGAGGCGTTGGCCCATGACCTGAAGGGCGGCACGGGTGCTGCGCCCGGCCCGGCCCTCGGGCACGAAGGCTGCAAAGCTGGCCAGCCACACGGCGCAGGTGGCCTGCTCCCACACCTGGGGCGGCAGCAGGTGGGGCCCCAGCGAATGGCCGACCACCACCCGCTCCTCAGCCTGGGGCATCCAGCTCGGTTGCTGAGGCGTGAGCTGGCCGTAGCCCCGCTCCGTGGCGCTGAAGGCCCAGCCCCGCGCGGCGGCCCCCTCGGCCCACGGCTGCCAGGCGCGGCTGTCGCCCGCCCAGCCATGGGCCGCGATCAGCTGGGTGGTGGGGGTTGCTGTGCTCATGGTGTGCCCAGGGCCTTGAGCAGCCGCTCCAGGCTGCCGGAGGGAAGGTCGTGGCGCAGCACCAGTCGCAGCCTCGCTGTGCCCGCTGGCACGGTGGGGGGGCGAATCGCCACGCTGAGTAGGCCGGCTTGCTCCAGCTGCTGCTGCAGGGCGAGGGCGCGGCTGTTATCGCCCACGAGCAGGGGCAGGATCGGGCCGCAGCCTGGTGGCCTGGGCCAGCCGGCCGCCTCCAGGCGATCGCGCCAGCGCTCAGCCCGTTCGAGGAGTTGGCTGGCCCGTTCGGGCTGCTGCTGCATGTGCGTGAGCGCCGCCGCTGCCGCCGCCGCCAGGGGTGGGGCCAGAGCGGTTGTGTAGCGGTAGGGCCCGGAGTGCTGCAGCAGCCATTCCCCCACCAGGGCATCGCCCGCCAGAAAGGCGCCGCCGCTGCCGAAGGCTTTGCCGAAGGTGCCGCTGATCAGGCTGACGCCGCTGCATCCGTGGCCGAGGCCGCGGCCACCGGGGCCCAGCACTCCCAGGGCGTGGGCTTCATCGAGGAGCAGGGCAGCGCCGTAGTGCTCGCACAAGGCACTCAGGCCTGCCATCTCAGGCGAGGTGCCCTCCATCGAGAACAGGCTCTCGCTGATCACCAGCAATCGCCGCTGGGGCTGATCAGCCCGCGCCTGCTGCAGGCGGCACTCGAGATCAGACAGCTGGTTGTGGGCAAAGCGCTGCAGCCGCGCGCCGCTGGCGCGAATGCCCACCAGCAGCGAGTGATGAATCAGTCGATCGGCCAGCACCAGCGTGTGGCGATCGGCCAGGGCCAACACCGCCGCCAGGTTGGCCTGAAAACCGCTGGGAAACAGCAGCACCCGCTCGCGTCCCAACCAGGCCGCCAATGCTGCTTCCAACTGGTCATGCCCGCCGCGCCCGCCGCTCACCAGCCGTGAGGCCCCGGCGCCCACGCCCTCGCGCTGCATCGCTTGGCCAGCGGCCTTCAGCAGGGCGGGGTGCGACGCCAGCCCCAGGTAGTCGTTGCTGGCTAGATCCAGCAGCGGCTGGCTGCCGGGGGCTGTGCTCTGCAGGCCAGCGGTTCCGGCTGGCTCCCAGCTGCGCGGTTGGCGGCGCCGGTCGGCGGGCAGCTGATCCAGGGCTTCCGCCAGGGGCGCACGCCATGAAAGGTCGGAGCCAGTTGCATGAGCCTGGACCAAGCCCGTTGCTGCGCTGGGGTGTGCCCTCAGTCTGCCCGCTGAACGGGTGCCCATAGGATCTGCTAATGGCAAGCAGCACCCAGGCCTCCGACGCCGCGTCGCTCCCCGGCGCCGCATCCGGATTGGTGCCGCCGCTGGGGCAGCTCTTCCCCTTCCCGCTCGACGGCTTCCAGCTGGAAGCGATCGATGCGCTGAACCAGGGCCATTCGGTGGTGGTGAGCGCACCCACCGGCTCGGGCAAAACCCTGGTGGGTGAATACGCGATTCATCGCGCCCTGGCCCATGGGCGCAAGGTGTTTTACACAACGCCGCTCAAGGCCCTCTCCAACCAGAAACTGCGCGATTTCCGCGAGCAGTTCGGTGCCGAGCGGGTGGGCTTGATGACGGGCGATCTCACGGTGAACCGTGAGGCCTCGATCGTGGTGATGACCACCGAGATCTTCCGCAACATGCTCTATGCGGAGGCTGATCAAGGCGACGACCCGCTCGAGGATGTGGAGGCGGTGGTGCTCGATGAGTGCCACTACATGAACGACTCCCAGCGGGGCACCGTGTGGGAGGAATCGATCATTCACTGCCCGCCGGTGGTGCAGCTGGTGGCCCTCTCGGCCACGGTGGCCAACGCTGGTCAGCTCACCGACTGGATTGAGCGGGTGCACGGCCCCACCACCCTGGTGATGAGCGATTACCGGCCGGTGCCGTTGCAGTTCAGCTTCTGCAGCGCCAAAGGATTGCATCCGCTGCTCAACGACGAGGGCACGGGCCTGCACCCCAACTGCAAGGTGTGGCGCGCGCCCAAGGGCAGCAAGCGCAAGGGTCCGAAAACGCCGAAGCCGCCCCAGCCGGAGGCGCCGCCGCTGAGCTTTGTGGTGGCCCAGATGGCCGAGCGGGAGATGCTTCCGGCCATCTATTTCATCTTCAGCCGCCGCGGCTGCGACAAGGCCGTGCGCGATCTGGGCAAGGTGTGCCTGGTGACGCCCGAAGAGCAGGCCCGCATCCGGGCGCGGCTGGATGCGTTTGTGGTGGCCACTCCAGAGGCCGTGCGCGATGGCGGCCACGACGAGGCCCTGCTGCGGGGCATCGCTGCCCACCACGCCGGGGTGCTGCCCGCCTGGAAGGAGCTGATCGAAGAACTGTTCCAGCAGGGGCTGGTGAAGGTGGTGTTCGCCACCGAAACCCTGGCGGCGGGTATCAACATGCCAGCCCGCAGCACGGTGATTTCAGCGCTGTCGAAGCGCACCGAGCGGGGCCACCGCCCGCTGATGGGCAGTGAGTTTCTGCAGATGGCCGGCCGCGCCGGCCGCCGCGGCCTCGACAACCAGGGGTATGTGGTGACGGTGCAGAGCCGTTTCGAGGGGGTGCGTGAGGCGGGTCAGCTGGCCACGGCTCCTGCTGATCCCTTGGTGAGCCAGTTCACCCCCAGCTACGGCATGGTGCTCAACCTGCTGCAGCGCTACGACCTCAACAAAGCCCGCGAGCTGGTGGAGCGCAGCTTTGGCCGCTATCTCGCCACGCTGGATCTCACGGAGGACGAAGCCCGCATCGCCGAGCTGCGCGAGCAACTGAGCCATCTGAGCGATCAGGCGGTGGAGGTGGCCTGGGACGACTTCGAGGACTACGAGAAGCAGCGCGGTCGCCTGCGGGAGGAGCGGCGCCTGCTGCGCATCCTGCAGCAACAGGCTGAGGAAACCCTCGCCCATGAGCTCACCCTGGCGCTGCGCTTCGCCAGTGAGGGCGCCCTGGTGAGTCTGAAGGCCCCGGTGCTGCGGGGGCGGGTGACGCCGGCGGTGATTGTGGAGAAGGTGGAGGGGCCGGGGCAGTTCCCGCTGCTGCTTTGCCTCACCGACGAGAACGTGTGGCTGCTGGTGCCCTGTACGGCGGTGGTGAGCCTGCACGCCGAGCTCAGCTGCCTGCAGGTGAAGGAGATTGCGGCGCCCGAGCTGCACCGTGCTGGAGAGCTGCGCCACGGCGATCAGAGCAGTGGCGGCCTGGCCCTGGCGGTGGCCCACATGGCCCGCCGCCACGACATGACCACCCCGCAGTACGACCTGGCCGGTGAGGTGCAGGCCCAGGCCCATCTGGTGCGGGAGCTGGAGCTGGCCCTGGAGCTGCACCCGGCCCACCGCGCCGGCGACCGCAAGAAGCTGCGCAAGCAGCGCTTCCGCATCGAGGAGCTGGAGGCGGAGATCGAAGAGCGGCAGCGCATCCTGCATTTCCGCGCCAACCGCCATTGGGACACCTTCCTGGCGTTGATCGAGATCCTGCGCTTCTTCGGTTGCCTCGCCGGCGAAGAGGGGCTGGAGCCCACGGAGATCGGCCGCACCGTGGGAGCGCTGCGGGGTGATAACGAGCTCTGGTTGGGGCTGGCGCTGATGAGCGGCCACCTCGATGAGCTCGAGCCCGCTGATCTGGCGGCGGTGTTTGAGGCGATCTCCACCGAGGTGAACCGACCGGATCTGTGGAGTGGCTTTCCCCCCTCGCCGGCCTCGGAGGAGGCCCTGCACGATCTGCGCGGGATTCGGCGTGAGCTGCAGCGCCAGCAGGAGCGGGCCTCGGTGGTGATGCCGCTCTGGTTTGAGCCGGAGCTGATGGGCCTGGTGCACGCCTGGGCCAAGGGCGTGAGCTGGAACGATCTGATTGCCAACACCTCGCTCGATGAGGGCGATGTGGTGCGGATCATGCGCCGCACCGTGGATCTGCTCGCCCAGGTGCCCTACTGCGAAGCCATCAGCCAGCAGCTCCGCGACAACGCCCGCGCTGCCCTCAAGGCGATCAACCGCTTCCCGGTGTGTGAACCGCTCGATCTGCTGGCGGGTGGCGCTGGGCTCAACCCAGCCACAGAGCGTTCGGCGGGCTGACCAGGTCGTTGATCCTGGTGGCGTTGTTCAGTGCGGATGCCAACTCCAATCAGCGCCACTGATCCCCCAGCGCTAGCAGCTTTTCGCGCTCTGCGCTGGGGACGCAGCTGCTGAGGTAGGCATCAGGTCGAATCAGATAGGTCCGACCCGCGACATACCCATCCTGGGGTGCGGCGCTGGCCGCAACGAGCCAATCCCCTGCCAACGAGGGCTCAAGCGGCGGCAGGGGAGTGCCAACGGACAACAGCACAAAGCGACCGCCGCCCAGGAGCGCGTGCAGCCTGGTGTCTCCGTTGGCGGCGTGGCAAGGCAGATCCGGGGTTCGATCCCCCGGTTGCAGTCCCTGCCCTGAAGCAGCCAACACCGGTGAGAGGGCGCTGCCGCGGTAGTGCAGATCGGTTTCACAGAGCTGCTGCACGAGCCGCCGCTGCAGCCGGCGGCTGCGGCCCAGCTTCGAGAAGAGGAGGTTTCGCAGGCGACGCAGCAGGGGCTGCCGCACCAGAGCCACGCGGGTCAAGGCCCCGGCATTGCGCAGCACCTGATCACCAATGGCGCTGCGTTCTTGGGAATAGGTCTCGAGTAGCGGCGTCCCGGCCTTGTTCTGAAGCACCAGGGCCAGCTTCCACGCCAGGTTGAAGGCGTCTTGCATGCCGGTGTTCATGCCCTGCCCACCGGCTGGGCTGTGAATGTGGGCCGCATCACCGGCCAGGAAGACACGGCCAACGCTGTAGCGGTCGACCTTGCGTTCATTGATCCGGAAGTGGCTCAACCAGATCGGATCGTGGGCGCGATAGCCGGGGCCCAACCGCTGCTCCACCAGGCTCTGGACCTGCTCAAGCGTTGGATCCGCGGCCTCCGCTCCCGAGACATCGCCAATGATGCGGAAGCGATCCACGTCGATCGGGAACAGGGCCAAGATCCCATCGGGATTCCAGACCACCGCCACCTGATCGGGGGCTGCGGGGCCGTCGAGCTTCACGTCCGCCAGGACCCAGTTCGACTCGAGGGTTTCACCGCTATAGGCCAGACCAAGGTGATGGCGCACCACGCTGTGGGCGCCATCACAGCCCAACAGGTAGCTGCACCGCATCGTCTCCTGGCTGCCGTCAGCCCGGCTGAGTCGCGCGCTGACACAGCCCTCGGACTCCGAAAAGTCGGTGAGCTCGAGCTGCCGTTCCACCTGCACGCCACGCTCCGCCAGCAGCTGGGTGAGAACCGCCTCGGTGCGGTTCTGGGGAATCATCAAGGCGTAAGGGAACGGGCTCTCAACCTTGGAGAAGGGCAGCTCCACCAGCACGTGTCGTCCCGCCTGGATCCGAGCCCCATGGCCCTCGATCCCAGCTCTCAAGAAGGGCTCGACGCAGCCATGCAGATCGAGCAATTCCAGGGTTCGCGGCCAGATCACCACGGCCTTGGAGAGATCACTGGGCTGGGGTGCCCGGTCCACCACGCGTACGGCGACGCCCTGCTGATGCAGGGCCAAAGCCAGGGTGAGGCCCACCGGGCCTGCTCCCACAACCAAGACGGGGTGTGACATCACATCGACGCCAGATCTCGGCCAATGCTGAACAGCCCATCGGTTGTCTCTTCAACAGTTCCACTTCTTTTTCGGCCGCGGCTTGTGCCCCAAGCGGGTTCAGCCCCTTGGCCGAAGCACCAGCCAAACGATCAGCAGCAGCCCGGCGGTGCTGACCACGGTGTAGATCCAGTCGGCGTAGGGCGTGTAGAACAAGGCCAGGGTGGGTGGCATCAGCAACGCGGGCGCCAGGGCTCGAACGATTGGCAAGCCATCCCAGCTTGGGGTTCTCCCGAAACGGTGGACACATCACGTGATCGGTCGCTACGACATGGATGGCGTCGGTGAGCAGAGGGTGTTGGCTTGAGGGCTGCGCCGTGATCAATCCCTCCCGCATCCGCATCCTGGCGGTGGGCAAGGTGCGCAAGGGTTGGGTGCTGGAGGGCGTCGCCACCTACCTCAAACGCCTGCCTGGGCTTCAGGTGGTGGAGCTGCGTGATGCCGGCAAAGAGCGTGAGGCGGACGCGATCCTGGCGGCCTTGCGCCCCGACGAGCAGCTGGTGGTGCTGGCGGAGGAGGGCCAAACCTTCGATTCCCCGGCCTTTGCCCAGCGGCTGGAGGGCTCAGGCTCCGAGCGCCTGGCCTTGGTGATCGGGGGCGCCGAAGGCATTGCCCCGGAACTCAAGGCCCGTGCCCGCTGGAAGCTCAGCCTCTCGCCGATGACCTTCCCCCATGAGCTGGCCCGCCTGCTGCTGCTGGAGCAGCTTTACCGCGCCCTCACGATTCAGCAGGGCGGGCCGTATCACAAATGAGCGCGGGGTTCAGATCCCCAGGCGCTCCCAGATCACGCCGAGGTTGGCTTGGTGCAGATCGGTGGAGAAGCAGTCAGCCAGCTGCTCGGCGCTGAGGCGGGAGGTCACATCCGCGTCGGCTTCGAGGTTGGCGCGGAAATCGCCACCGGCGGTGTTCCAGGCGGTGTGGGCGTTGCGCTGCACGATGCGGTAGGCGTCTTCGCGGCTGATGCCGCTCTCCACCAGGGCCAGGAGTACCCGCTGGCTGAACACCACGCCGCCGTACACATTCATGTTGCGGGCCATGTTGTCCGGGTACACGCCCAGGCCCTGCACCACCGAAGTCATCTCCCGGAGCATGAAGTGCAGGGTCACCGAGCAGTCGGGCAGCATCATGCGCTCCACTGAGCTGTGGCTGATGTCGCGCTCATGCCAGAGGGCACAGTTTTCCAGCGCTGCCACCACATAGCTGCGCAGCACCCGGGCCAGGCCGCTGATGCGCTCGCTGCGGATCGGGTTGCGCTTGTGGGGCATGGCGGAGCTGCCCTTCTGGCCCTTGGCGAAGTTCTCCTCCACCTCGAGCACATCGGTGCGCTGCATGTTGCGGATCTCGGTGGAGAAACGCTCCAGCGCGGCACCCACCAGGGCGAGGGTCTGGATGTATTCGGCGTGGCGGTCGCGGCCGATCACCTGGGTGCTGGCGGTGTCGGGCACCAGGCCGAGCTTGGCGCAGGCGATCTCCTCCACCCGGGGATCGGTGTTGGCGTAGGTGCCCATGGCACCGGAGATCTGGCCCACGCTCACCACACGCTCGAGCCGCTCAAGCCGCTCCTGGTTGCGCACCACCTCAGCCAGCCAGCCGGCCAACTTGAAGCCGAAGGTGATCGGCTCTCCGTGGATGGCGTGGGAGCGGCCGATCATTACGGTGCCCTTGTGGGCGCGGGCCAGCTCGCGCAGGGCGTCGGCCAGTTTGTTGAGTTCGGTGCGCAGCAGCTGCACCGAGGCCTTCATCTGCAGGGCCACACCGGTGTCGAGCACATCCGAGCTGGTCATGCCCACGTGGATGTAGCGGCCGGCATCCCCCACGTGCTCGTTCACGTTGGTGAGGAAGGCGATCACGTCGTGGCGCACCTCGGCTTCGATCTCGAGGATGCGCTCCACGCTGAAGCTGGCCTTCTCCTTGATCGTGGCCACGGCCTCGGAGGGTACTCGGCCCAGCTCGCAGTTGGCTTCAGTGGCGGCGATCTCCACATCCAGCCAGCTCTGGAACTTCGCCTGCTCGCTCCAGATGGCGCCCATCTCGGGCAGGGTGTAACGCTCGATCAAGGCCGCCGCGGGCTCACATCCAAACCAATGTATGGGGCGGCCTTCAGCGCGATCAGGCCACCGCTGTGAGCTTGCGGTGCTCCACCTCCCACTGCACCAGGGTCCCCCAGGCCTGTTGGCGCACCCAGCAGCGGCCGCCGCGGCACTGGATCAGCTGGAAGGGGGGGAGGTCGTCGGGTTGGTTGCGCAGTTTCACGAAGCTGCCCGGTTGGAGCAGTTCCACCACGTTGGATTGTTGGCGCGGCATGGGGGATCCCCTGTGCTGAGGGTCATCCTCCGGAGTGTTCCCCGGTTTGCCCCTGCAGCCCCCGTTTTTGTTCGGTTTCCCCTGTGCTTTTGTGACAGCACACCAGCACGCCGCTGTTGATGGGCCGCAAGCAACGCCTGGATCTGCAGCTGGTGGAGCTGGGTTTGGCCACCAGCCGCCAGCAGGCCCAGCAGCTGATCCGGGCCGGCAAGGTGCGCAGCGGCGATCGCGTGCTCGATAAGCCTGGGCTCGATGTGCTGCCCGATCTGCCCTTGCAGGTGGAGCAGCCGCCCCGGTTTGTCTCGCGTGGTGGTGAAAAGCTCCTCGGCGCCCTGGAGGCTTTCCCGATTGAGCTGGCCGGCCGGGTGTGCCTTGACGGCGGTATCTCCACCGGCGGCTTCACCGACTGCCTGCTGCAACACGGCGCCAGCCGGGTGTACGGCGTGGATGTGGGGTATGGGCAAACGGCCTGGAGCCTGCGCACCGATCCGCGCCTGGTGCTCAAGGAGCGCACCAACCTGCGGCACCTGGAGCCGATCGACCTTTACGGCGATGAGGATCCTTGGCCGGATCTGGCGGTGGCGGATGTGTCGTTCATTCGCCTGGCCCTGGTGCTGCCAGCGATTGGACGGTTGCTGCAAGCGGAGCGGCGCGAGGTACTGCTCCTGGTGAAGCCGCAGTTTGAGGTGGGCAAGGAGCGGGTGGGCAAGGGCGGTGTGGTGCGCGACCCCGCGGCCCATGTGGATGCGATCGAAGGGGTGATCGCGGCGGCCGCGGCGGAGGGTTGGAGCGCCTGCGGGGTAACCGCCTCACCGATCACCGGCCCGGCGGGTAACCATGAGTACCTGCTCTGGTTGCGCAGCGGTGCCTGGGACGAGCCGGCCAGCGCGGCTGTGCCACAAAAAAACGCCGGAGTCGCCCCTGAAGCAGAGGCCATCCGGCGCTTGGTGGCTGAAACACTGGAAGCCTGAACAGCGCCCGCAGGCTCAGATGGCGCTGCTGTCGCGGTCGCCGGTGCGGATGCGGATCACGGAATCCACAGGGCTGATGAAGATCTTGCCGTCGCCGATCTCGCCGGTGCGGGCCGCTTCCTGAATGGCGCCCACCACGGTGTCCACCTGGGCGTCGTCAACCACGATCTCGAGCTTGAGCTTCTGCAGGAATTCAACGGTGAACTCAGAGCCGCGGTAACGCTCCACCTGGCCCTTCTGGCGACCGAAGCCCCGCACCTCGCTCACGGTCATGCCGACGATGCCGGCATTGACCAACGCCAGCTTCACGTCTTCAAGCTTGAACGGGCGAATGATGGCCTCAACTTTTTTCATGGCTGCGGGAGTGGCTGGGAAGGCTCTGTCGGAGACAGTCTCTCAGGAATTCTGGAAAGACAGGCGGGGTGCTGGGCCCCGTCAGGCCCATTAGGCCGCAGCTTTCGGGGCGAGGGTGTTGCGATTGCTACCGCAGCGGTTGCCCGGGGGCGGCTGCTTAGCATCCGGCCTCATACCCTCTCTGCCGATGAGCGCCGATCAGACCCGCACCCCTCTCTATGGAGAGCGGGCCATTGCCGAAGCGGAGCTGATCTGTTTCGACAACCCGCGTCCGGGCCGGGCCTATGAGGTGGCGATCACCCTGCCGGAATTCACCTGCAAGTGCCCCTTCTCGGGCTATCCCGATTTCGCCACCCTGCGGCTCACCTATCAGCCGGGTCCCCGCGTGATGGAGCTCAAGGCGATCAAGCTCTATGTGAACAGCTACCGGGATCGCTCCATCTCCCACGAGGAGGTGACCAACCGGATCCTCGATGACTTCGTGGCCGCCTGCGCACCGGTGTGGATGGAGCTCGAGGCTGACTTCAACCCCCGCGGCAACGTTCACACCGTGATCCGTGCCAGCCACGGCACCCGTCAGCCCTGCTGAAGTTCGGCCAGCAGGGCTGGCAGTTCGCGTGAAAAGGCCGTCAGATTGCGGTTGCACAGCCCGGCCACGTGCAGCTTCTGCTGTTCGGGCTCGGCGATGGCCCAGAGCTGGCGGGTGGCGATCAGGCTCAAGGCCCCACCCGCCAGCGCAATCGCGAAGCCGGCATACACCAGTGGTACGCCGGGATCGCGCTTGAGCAGCAGGCCGCTGGCGGGCACCACCCCGGCAATGCGCAGGGGAATGCCCGCGATCTCAGCGGCGCCGCCGCCCGGCACCAGGCTGCCCAGCACCTCCGCATCGGCGGAATACACCGCGACCGGGCCTTGCTCGCTGGAGAGGGCCAGCAGCACCGGGTTGCTCCCATCGGGGCGCGTGGGCAGCACGATGCCCCACACCTGATCCCCCAGTTGCGGGAAGCTTTGCAGCGGCAGCTCCAGGATCGGGCTTTGGCCCAGTTGCACCTGGATGGCGGCCAGGGCCCAGTCGGCCTGGTACACCGTCATCCCCTGGAAGCGCAGGGGGTGGTTCACGCTGATCTCGCGGTTGCTGGCTGGTAGGGGCTCGCTGGCGGCTGGATCGCCGGGTTGCAGCCGCAGCTGGGAGCGGAATTGTTCGGGCCGGCCGGCGGGGTCGCGTTCGATGCCGAAGTCCTCGAGGGCCACGGTGAGTTGGGTTTCGCCGCGGCGGTTGAGCAGCTCCAGCTCATTGCCAGGGGCCAGATAGCGCTCGAGCCGTTGGCCGGCGAGCGCACCCCAGGCCGCTCCCACCATCAGCACCACCAGGCCGGCATGCACCAGCAACGGCCCCACGCGGCCGCTCACGCCCCGGCGGGCCGCCAGGCGGTGGGGATGGGGTTGCACCTGCCAGCCCCGTTGTTGCAGCAGCGCCTGTAATTGGCTCAGTTGCGTCTCCGCCTGCGGGCTCTTGATCGTTTCCGCCAGGGTGAGCTTGCTGAGCTGGCGGGGGCTGCTGTAGTCGATCCAGCGCAGGGCGGCCTGCAGGGCCGGCCATTGGCGGCGCCAGCTGCACAGGATCAATGACAGCCCCAGCCATGCCAACAGGGCCAGAAACCAGCTGCTCGAATACACGTGATCGAGCTGCAGGCGCAGGATCGCTTCGCCGTTGAGCAGCCCCAGCCAGGGCTGAGCGTCGTAGACGCGGTGATAAAGCTCCGCGTTCTCCTGCTGGGGAACCAGCGTGCCCAGTCCGCTGGCGATGGCGATCAGGATCAACAGCCCGATGGCCAGGCGCAGGTCGGAGATCCAGGCGATCAGGCGTTTCATCAACAGTGCGAGGAGGGCTTAGCCCCAGCGGGCCAGAAGGGTGAGTGTGCCTGTGGCCAGGAGCACCACGCCGCTGATGGGGGGAACCCACTGGCCCAGGGCTCGCAGGGCCAGGAGCCGCGGCACCCAGGCGGCGGCGATGCCGGCGAGCAGCAACGGCATCACCTGGCCGGCGGCAAAGGCCGTGAGCAGCACCACGCCGGCCAGCGGATTGCCGGCCTGAGCGATCCAGGCCAGCAACACCGCCAGCACCGGGGTGGTGCAGGGCGAAGCGGCCAGCCCGAAGGCCAAACCAGCCGCCAGTGGCGCCAGGGCCTTGGGCACCCGCTGGCGCCATTGTTCAGGGTCGGGCCCGCTCGGGAGCTGCAGGGGCAGCAGGCCGAGCAGATTGAGGCCCATCAACACCGCCAGCACGGCCACCAGCGTGGGGATCAGGCCTGGCACCTGGCCGTAGATGCGCCCCAGGGCGCCGCTGGCTAGGCCGAGCAGCACCAGCGAGGCCACGATGCCGCCGCAGAAGCTGAGGCTGCGCTGCCAGGGCTTGTCGTGCTCGTCGTCGAACCCGGCGAGGTAAGCCAGGGTGACCGGTAGCAGCGACAGCGAGCAGGGCCCCAGGCTGGTGAGCAAACCACCGGCGAACACCAACAGCAGGGTGAGGGCACCGGGATGGGCGAGGGAGGTGCTTAGCAGCTGCTCTCCGCTGCGGGCCCAGTCGGCCAGGGCCGGAGCCACCATCGCGGTTCTTGAGTCGGCGGTGGGGTCAGCCTATCGACAGGCTTCCGCCTGCTGAGCCTTGCCGCAGGCGTTCCTCGCGGCGCCGCGGTCGCCCGGGCTCCAGGCCGGCGCCTTCCAGGGCGCAGCGCAGCAGCAGGCCGGCCGTGAGCAGGCTGGAGAGCAGGGAGTTGCCGCCGTAGCTGATCATTGGCAGCGGCAGGCCGGTGGTGGGCATGGCGCCACTGGCTACGGCGATGTTGAGGATCGATTGACCCACCAGCAGGCTGGTGCAGCCGATCGCCACGAGGCGTTGTTGGTTGCTGCGGCAGCTGAGCGCCACTCGCAGCCCCATAAAGCCGAACAGCAACAGAAACAGCAGCAGCAACACTGAGCCCACGTAGCCGAATTCCTCGGCAAACACCGCAAAGATGAAATCGGTGCTCTGGATGGGTAGGTATTGCAACTTCTGGGTGGAGAGGCCGAAGCCTTCGCCCCAGAGGCCGCCCGAACCGATCGCCAGCAGGCTTTGCACCAGCTGATAGCCGTCCCCTTGGGCGTCCTTCCAGGGGTCGAGGAAAGAGGTCACCCGGATGCGCTGGTACTCGTTGATGGAGATGCTGCCCACCGCCACCGTGAAGCCCAGGCCAGCGCTGCCGAGCATTGCCCAGAGCGGCAGCCCTGAGGCCAGGGCCATCAGCCACAGCAGGATGCCGCAGAGGGAGGCTGTGCTCAGGTTGGGCTGCTTGAGGATCAGGCCCAGGGTCACGGCAAACACCCCGAGCCAGATGAGTTTTTGATCCGGTGCGATGCGGCTCCAGTGGGAGAACAGCGCTGCACCCTGGAGCACCAGGAAGGGTTTGATCAGCTCGGTGGGCTGGATCTGGATCGGGCCGATCACCAGCCAGCGGCTGGCGCCATTCACGGTGCTGCCGATCACCAGGGTGAGGGCCACCAGCACCATGCCGACCAGCAATGCCGGGCCTGCCATACGCAGCCAGCGGCGCAGATTGATCTTGATGCCCAGGTAGAGCAAGCCCCAACTGGCGACCATCCAGATGGCCTGGCGCTTGAGGTAGTAGGTGGGATCACCCATTTCACGAGCGGCCACCCACCAGCTGGCCGATCCCAGCACCACTAGGCCCAGCACGCTCCAGAGGGCCACCATCCCCAGCAGGAGGCGTGCTTCTGCCGGCCAGAGGCGGAAGGGCACAGGCAACAGGCCGGATGGGTTGGCGGAACGGGCCAATGCTGCTGGGAACTGAGGCACCGACTATCCCGTATCTGCGGTGACCTTGCAAACAAAAAGCCAATAAAAAAGCCCGGCATGGCCGGGCTTTTGAGGGATGCAAGTGCGTTGGGTTAGCTCTGAAGACTTCAGTTGCCCACGTTCACCTGACGGCGACCGGAGACCAGTTCAACCTTCAGAATCTTGCCGCCTTGCTTCATGATCCGCTGCTGCTCAGCAAACCAGCTTTCGTAAGGCACCCACTTGGTGAAGAAGGTGTTCTGCAGCTCGCGCTGGGAACGGGCCTTCTCAGGGCAAGGGATGCAGGCGGTGACTTTGAACAGGCGCATGGGTGGATCCTCGAAGTGTGCCGAAGGCAGGGATCAGTTACCCAGGCCGGAGCTGATGTAGTCGAAGTACACGCCCATTTCGCGGCCGGCATCGGGGCCCACCAGGGAGGCGGTCACTTCCTTCATGGCCTGGATCGACTGCACGGTGGCGCCGATGGGCACACCCAGGGAGTTGTAGGTCTCCTTGAGGCCGTTCAGCACACGCTCGTCGAGGATCGAGGTGTCACCAGCCAGCATGGCGTAGGTGGCGTAGCGCAGGTAGTAGTCGAGGTCGCGGATGCAGGCTGCATAGCGACGGCAGGTGTACATGTTGCCGCCGGGACGGGTGATGTCCGAGTACAGCAGCGACTTGGCCACGGCTTCCTTGATGATGGCAGAAGCGTTGGCGCTGATGGTGGCAGCGGCACGAACGCGCAGCTCACCGCTGGCGAAGTACTGCTCCAGGCGACCCATGGAGGAGGTGTCCAGGTAGAGGCCCTGGACGTCGGCCTGGTTGATGACGTTGGTGATGGCGTCTTGCATGGAACCTGATGGAAGAGGCGGTGGTTAGAGAAGAAAGGTCCTCAGGAGAGGGCGCCGACGACGTAGTCGAAGTAGAAGCCAGCCTCTTCGGCATCAGCGCCGGTGAGCAGGCTCATGGCGGCGTTCTTCATCTCGCGCACGGCTTCAGCCATGGCTTCGAGGGGGGTGCCCAGGGAGCGATACATCTCCTTGGCGCCGATGATGCCGATCTCTTCGATCGGGGTCACATCACCAGCGACGATGCCGTAGGTCACCAGGCGCAGGTAGTAGTCCATGTCGCGCAGGCAGGACGCGGTCATTTCCTCGCCGTAGGCATTGCCGCCGGGGGAGATGACGTCGGGGCGCTTCTGGAACAGAGCACCGCCGGCGGTCTTAACGATGCGCTCGCGGCTCTCGGCCAGGACCTGGGCGACGCGAAGACGACGCTGACCGCCGCTCACGAAAGCCTTGATCTGGTCGAGTTCGCCAGGGCTGAGGTAGCGGGCTTCGGCGTCCGCGTTGATGATCGAGTTGGAGACGATGCTCATGCAGTTCTGCCTCGAAACAAGCGGTCGCCTGAACGGTGACCGATATCCGGTGGGTAAGGGGGGAGGTCTTCAGAGGTGTGCTCCTCCCGCAGCAGGCTGCGTCGGGGGCGGGTGACTGAAGGCGCGGCAGCAGTGCTGACCGCCGAGTCATTCTGTGGCAGAGCCCTGCAGCCCCTCGGCCCCCGGTAACAGTTCTTCACGGCGAGCTGAGTGCGTGAAAACGCTTGCAGCGCCTGGGTTCTCTCGCTACTGGCTGATCGGGATCTGTGTACGAGTTGTTCACAATTAATCGCGCTTCAAATTCGTGTTCGTTGCATTTTGTTGACGAGGATTGGGTTGGATTTTGTTGCAAATATCTGTTCCCACGAAAAACCCCCCTGCCCACGGCAGGGGGGTGAAGGGGTGTGCCCTGAGCCAGGAATCAGGCGGTGGGGTTGAGGGCTGCGTTGCCGCCGTAGAGGGCAGCGGTGCGGTTCACCGTGCTGAGGGGGATGCCATCGCTGGTGGCCATCCCTTTGAGGTAGGGCACCGTGTCGCGGCCGAAGCTGCTGGCGTACTCACTCGAATTGAGTACGGCATCGATGGCACTGCGTAGGCCGTCGTTGCAACGGGTGGCCAGGAATCGGCTGGTTTCCGCCGGTTGAGCGGCACGGCCCAGCAGCGCCAGGTGTGCGGCAGCGGCGGCTTTGAAGGGCGCCATGCGGTTGAGACGGCTCACGAACAGATCGCTGCCGGCCACCCGTGCCACAAACTCCGCCACGCTGAGCTTGCCGTTGCGCAGTTGGGATTCGGCATCACCCAGGGCCTCGGAGGCCAGGGGCTGACGACCCAGCAGTTGGCGGTAGACCGCCTCGATCGCTTCGTTCACCTCCGCGCTGGTGGGCCGCATCGACAGCTTCACGGCGGTGCCGAGGCTGCGGCGCTTGCTGAAGCCCTGGAGTGCACCCGGCTTGAGGGCCTTGGCCATGGCTGCACCTGGCTGTTCCGCCAGTGCGCCTGCGGCTCCGCTGGACACGGTGGAACTCCAGCCGCCAGCCACGCTGATGCTGCGGGTGGGTGCCGCTGGTGCCGGGGCAAAGCTCGTGACGCCGGAGCTCCAGGTGGGCGCGGCACCACCGCCGGGTTGCCAGCGGGGTGCGCTCCAGCTGCGGGCCGGGGCCGGGCGCGTTTGCACTGAACCAGGACCGTTGGCGGCACTGGGGGCTGGCGCCAGGGTTTCACCGCCGGTGAGGGTGGCGCTCCAGCCGCCGCGGATCACGCCGGTGCGGCCGGGCAAGTTGCGCTCGGTGAGGCTGCCGGTGCCACGGAAATCGGCGGGAGGGGTCACCTCCGGGCGGATCCGCGGGGTGGTGTCGGCGTAGGCCGCGGCGTTGAAGGCGCGCTTGAGGGCCGGAACCCGGCGGGTGTTGAGGTCGGTCGGGGTGATGAAGCGCTCGTAGGGAACGGTGTCTTCCCCGAAGGCTTCGCTGTACTCGGCGCTGTTGAGCATCGCGTCAACGACGCCGTAGAAGCCCTTGCGGGCAGCCACATCGAAGTAAGCGTCGATTTCCCAGCGACCGAAGGTGGGTCGGCCCAGCAGGCGCCGGTGCATCACCTCGATTGCCTTACAGATGTAGAGCCCGCTCCAGTAGCGGCGGCGGAAGGCGTCGCTGCGGGCCACCTGACGCACGAATTCGCGCAGGCTCAGGTCGCCGTTTTCGAGCTTGATCTCCTCCACCTTGTTCTGCTCACCGGCGTAGCCGGTGTTGCCGAGCACCTGCACATAAACGGCGCGGATCACCGCCTGGGTGCTGGCCTCGGTGTTGCGGATGCTGGGCTGACCGCCGCGGCGGGGCACCGAATTGCCGCCCGTGGCGATCTGCTGCAGACGCACCACCTTGGGCCCCAGCTTGCGGGGGGTGGACGCGCGGAACTGCGGGCTGTTCATCTGGCCCGGTTGACGCATGCCGTTGCCCACGAGGATCCGGCGCGTGTCGTACCGCAGCGGAGCCGGGCGCGTGCCCACATTGGCGGTGCCGGACGGGAAGATCGCGCCGTAGTTGAGGCCCAGTGGATCGTTGCCGCCCCCATAGGGGTGCTGATCGGCGTAGGGCTGGCGGTAGCTGGCGTAGAGGGTGACGTATTGAGGGGCACCCTCAAACGGAGCGCTGAAGCGGAACAGCTTGCGGTTGGAACCCCAACCGGCGCTCTCTTGGGCCTCTTCGCCGATGTCGCGCAGGTAGGGAACGGTTTCCTCCCCGAACACCTGGGCGTATTCCATGCTGTTCACCAGCGCATCCACCAAGCCCTTGAGGCCCTGGGCGGAGACGATGTCGAAGTAGCGGGTGAACTCCTCGCGGGAGCTGATGCCACGGCCGAGGAAGTGGCGGAAGGCCAACTCCACAACCCGGCTGTTCACGAACCGGCCGTAGAACTGCTGCTGATACTCCTTGCTGTGGCCCAGGGAGCGGATGAACTCCCGCATCGAGATGTCGCCCTGACGCACCTGGGTGGCTTCCACCGGGCAGGGCATCTGGCTGTAAGCCTTGGCGATGTCGCGCTCGAACACCTGGCGGTAGGCGGCGCGCACCACCTCGGCCTTCTGAGCGCCGCTCATGCCCGGCTTCATGTTGAAGCGCTGGGCCTTGCCCTGGGCGGCCAACGCATAGATCGCGGGCAACTGCAAGCCCTGGTTTTCAGGGCTGCCCAGCCGCTGGCGGGGCGAAGGGGTGGGAACGGCAAGCTCTTCGAGCAGCACGTTGAAGCTCTCAATCAGGAGCTGACGCGCTTCGGGCAGATCCTTGAGCAGCTCGGCAGCGCCAGCGCGCATCTCCTGCAGGGCCACATTGGTGGCCGCCAGGGAGCAGCCCTTTTCGAGCACATCGCGCAGGCCGCGGGTGTTCACCCGCAGGATGCTGGGGTCACCGGCCACCACGGCGTAGCCCACGTAGCGCAGGAACCAGGCCAGGTCGCGGATCGATTTCTTCATCCGCTCGGTGCCGTAGCGGGCCACCGAAATCGGGCTGAAGCCGGTGGGCAGCACCACACGCACATCGGCGTCGCCACCGGCACCTTCCAGCAGGCGGGTGAGCGCATTGCCGCGCTTGCTGGCGCCGCTGGCGCCAGCGAAGGTTTGCACCGAGCGCTGGAAGGCGGCTTGGTCGGTGGCCAGGGGGGTGGCTCCGGCATCAGCCGCAGGGCTGAGGGGAGCGTCGAGATAGGAGAGCGGCGTGCCACCGGCAAAGATCCGGCTGGCGGCGCGGGCCACGATCGCCTCGGCGTTGGCGGAAACCCGACGGGCGGCTTCCACCCGCAGCTGACCGCTCTGGAAGAAGGTCACCAGGGTGTTCAGCTCACCGCCATCGAGGAAGCGGTCCTGCTGTTCCGCCTCGCGGACGCTGGAGAGCGGCAGGGTGTCGTAGCGCTGAGGAGCAACCCTGCTGCTGCCGCTGCTGGCGGTCACAGTCATGGAGGAGAGCGAACCAGGCCAAGGCACGTTACGGCTGGCCCTCTGGCCTCCCGGCGGCCCATGAACAAATGTTTGCAGCCGGGCCCAAACCCCGGCGCTTCAACCCCCTGAGCCATGAAAAGCTCGCTCGGTTGCAGCGCTGCCTCCTGCGCCATGACTCAGGCCCCGGCTGATGCCGCCACCCCAGTGGTGAGCGCCTTTTACGACCGATTCCCCTATCCCGGTGATCCCCTGCAGGACGGCCCGCCGCCTGGATACAACTGGCGCTGGTGTGTGGATGCCGCCTATGCCGCCTGCACCGGTGCGGTGGCGCCCCGTGGGGCCGACGGAGCGGCACTCCGGGTGCTCGATGCCGGCTGCGGCACGGGCGTGAGCACGGATTACCTGGCTCATCTCAATCCCGGCGCCGAGATCCTGGCGGTGGATATTTCGCCGGGAACCCTGGAGGTGGCCCGCGAGCGCGTGCGCCGCTCTGGCGGCCATCAGCAGGCCCAGGTGCGGATTGAAAACCGCAGCCTTTTGGAGCTCGACGGCGAGGGACCCTTCGACTACATCAATTCGGTGGGGGTGCTGCATCACCTGCGGGAGCCGGAAGCCGGGCTCAAGGCTCTGGCAGCGCTGCTGAAGCCTGGGGCGCTGCTGCATCTCTTTCTATACGCCGATGGCGGGCGCTGGGAGATCCATCGCACCCAGCGAGCCCTCACGGCCATGGGTGTGGGCACGGGTGAGCAGGGGCTGCGGCTTGGGCGTCAGCTCCTGGCCGAGCTGCCGGAGCACAACCGCCTGCGCCGGCATCACGAGCAGCGCTGGGCGATCGACTGCGCCGCCGACGCCAACTTCGCGGATATGTATCTGCACCCCCAGGAGACCAGCTACAACCTCGAGCGGTTGATGGCCTTTGTGGCGTCTGCCAACCTGGAGTTTGCTGGCTTCTCCAACCCCCAGGTGTGGGATCCGGCCCGGCTGCTGCACGGCGAGCTGCTCGACCGCGCCAAGGCCCTGCCGCCGCTGCAGCAGTGGCAGCTGGTGGAAGACCTCGACCCCGATATCAGTCACTTTGAGTTCTTCCTGGCCAAACCGCCGCTGCAGCGCTGGAGCTGGGACGACGACGCAGCGCTGCTCGCGGCTGCCGGCCAGCGGAACCCCTGCCTCTGGGGTTGGCCCGGTGCGGCGTTGCTCGATTCCGATATGGCACCGCTCGATCTGAGCAGCAACGGCCTGGCGTTGATGCAGGCCCTGGAGCAGGCTCCAGCGGCGACGCCCATCGGCCGTTTGCCTCTGGGCTGGCCCGAGGGGCAGATCGCTTCTGTGGCAAGGGAACTGCTGGATCAGCGCGTGTTGCTGCTTCAGCCCTTGCACGGCAACGCTGCGTGATAGATTCCGCGCGCCTTTTCAGAGCGCAGGAGCCCTTGCTGGCAACCCCCCCGCTCCCTCACAACAACAGCGCTTCATCCGAGGTGTTGCACGGTGAGGGCGAGGATCTGCCGGCGGATCCGATGACGGCGATTGAGGCGGCCTCCCCGGCTGCCGCTGCCCCGTCCGACGACTACCTGCGCCTCCAGCAGCGTCTGCTTCTGGCCACCTTGATCGTCTCCGCCATTGCGGTGCTGATCACGGCTTTGGCATTCGACCTTCACATCGCCGGCTCTCTGCTGGTGGGTGCGCTGGCCGGCCTGCTCTATCTGCGCCTTCTGGCACGCAGCGTGGGCAAGCTCGGCAACGGTGCCAAGAAGGTGGGCAAGACGCAGCTGCTTGTGCCTGTGGTATTGGTGCTGGCCTCGGCCCGCCTCCCCCAGTTGGAGCTCTTGCCGGCCCTGCTCGGCTTCCTGCTCTACAAACCGGCCCTGATTTTTCAGGTTCTGCTCGATTCCTGAGCTGGCCTCTCCCTGAACCGTCGCTTCCGCGACACCGAACGCACAACCCGATGGGTTTCTTGCCACTCGCTCTTCCCTTTGCCGAACTGGAGGTGGGTCAGCACCTCTATTGGCAGCTGGGCAATCTCAAGATCCACGGCCAGGTGTTTCTCAGCTCCTGGGTGGTGATCGGTGCTCTTCTGGCCTTTGTGCTGGTGGGCAGCCGCAAGATGGAGCGCGATCCGCGCGGCATGCAGAACCTGCTCGAGTTTCTGTGGGATTACATCCGTGATCTTGCCCGCGAGCAGATCGGCGAGAAGGCCTACCGCGATTGGTTGCCCTTCATCGGCACCCTCTTCCTGTTCATCTTCGTGTGCAACTGGGGCGGTGCCCTGGTGCCCTGGAAGTTGATCCATCTCCCCGAAGGTGAGCTCGGCGCCCCGACAGCCGACATCAACACCACCGTGGCGTTGGCTCTGCTGGTGTCGTTGGCTTACTTCTATGCCGGCCTGAGCCGCAAGGGATTCCGGTACTTCGAGTACTACGTGGAGCCGACTCCGATCATGCTCCCGTTCAAGATCATCGAAGATTTCACCAAGCCTCTCTCCCTCTCGTTCCGTCTGTTCGGCAACATCCTGGCGGACGAATTGGTGGTGGCGGTGCTTGCTTTCCTGGTTCCTCTGCTGGTGCCCCTGCCGGCCATGTTCCTCGGTCTGTTCACCAGTGCCATTCAGGCTCTGATCTTCGCCACCCTCGCCGGTAACTACATCGGTGAAGCGGTGCACGAAGAGCACCACTAGAGGTTGCACCTCAACCCCGCCAGAGCGGGACACCCGCTCTGGCAAACTCCTTGCGCGCAGGTCCGGCACGATCCGGGCCCATCTCGAGTCAAAACGAGATGTCCCAGGCGCAGGGATAACGTCCCGGTCCCCGTCCGCGCTCTCCCAGCGCCCTACATCCTTCGTTCCACCATGGATTCCATCACCTCTGCAGCGTCTGTGATCGCCGCTGGTCTGGCTGTCGGCCTCGGCGCCATCGGCCCTGGTATCGGTCAGGGCACCGCAGCCGGTTCCGCTGTTGAAGGCATCGCTCGCCAGCCCGAGGCTGACGGCAAGATCCGCGGCACCCTGCTGCTGTCCCTGGCCTTCATGGAAGCTCTCACCATCTACGGCCTCGTGGTCGCACTGGTGCTGCTGTTCGCCAACCCCTTCGCCGGCTGATCGCGCCTGAGGTGAGCGGAGACCCGGTTTCGACCGGGTCTCTTCCCTTGTTTCACCTCACTGCATCCGTACGCGACCGCTTTCAACCGCCCGCACCCCCGCCTCATGACCAGCTGGCTCCTGCTTGGTGCAACGGAGGGAGGTCTCTTCGACCTCGATGCCACCCTGCCGCTGATGGCGGTGCAGGTGGTTCTCCTCACCTTCATTCTCAATGCCCTGTTCTTCCGCCCCGTTGGCCGGGTTGTGGAGGAGCGTGAGGGTTACATCACCACCAGCCGTGCCGAGGCCAAGCAAAAGCTGGCCCAGGTGGAGCGCCTGGAGGCGGATCTGCGTGAACAGCTGAAGGAGGCCCGCAAGGCCACCCAGCAGCTGATTCAGGAAGCGGAGCAGGATTCCGACAAGCTCTATCGCGAAGCCCTGGCCACCGCCACGGCTGAAGCCAACGCCTCCCGTGAGCAGGCGCGTCGTGAGATCGACGCCCAGCGGGAGTCGGCCCTTGGCCAGCTCAAGGGTGACGCCGACAAGCTCGGTGACCTGATCGTCGACCGTCTGCTGGCCGCCAAATGACTTTCCCTAGCCTCTTCGCCAATCACGGTGGCTTTGGTCTGAACCTCAATGTGTTCGAGACCAACATCATCAACCTGGCGATCGTTATCTTCGCCCTCTACAAGTTTCTGCCCAACTTCCTGGGCGGCATCCTGGAGCGGCGTCGGGCGATCATCCTGGCCGACCTGAAAGATGCTGAAGAGCGTCTGGCCAGTGCCACCACCCAGCTTGCGCAGGCCCAGAAAGACCTGGCCGAGGCTCAGCAGAAGGCTGAGCAGATTCGTGCCGACGGCAAAGCCCGTGCGGAGGCCATCCGTTTCGAGAGTGAGAAGCGCACCATCGATGAGATGGCCCGCCTCAAGCAGGGCGCTGCTGCCGACATGGACGCCGAAGCTGCTCGCGTGAGCACGCAGCTCCGCCGTGAAGCTGCTCGCCTGGCCATCGAGAAAGCTCTGGCCACGCTCCCCGGAAAGCTCAGCCCTGAGGCGCAGGCCCAGCTGGTCAGCCAGTCCATCAACACCCTGGGGAACGCCTGATGCCGCTGCTCAACTCGATCACCACCCCTTACGCCGAGGCCTTCCTGCAGGTGGCTGAGAGCCGCAAGGAAGTTGACCAAGTGGTGGATCAGGCCAAGGCCGTTCTCGCCCTGTGGCACGAATCCCCCGAACTGCGCCAGGCCATGGCCTCGCCCGTTCTCGAAGTGGAAGCCAAGAAGGCTGCCATCGAAAAGCTGTTCACCGATCAGCTCACGCCTTCCTTCCTCAATTTGCTGAAGCTGCTGGCCGATCGCCAGCGCATCGGCGTGCTCGATGCGGTGCTCGATCGCATGCTCGAGCTCTACCGCGAGCAGCGCAACATCGCTCTCGCCAACGTGACCTCCGCCACTGCTCTCAGCGACGAGCAGCAGGCTGAGCTCAGCAAGAAGGTTCAGGCCGTGGCCGGTACCGACAAGCTGGAGATCCAACTCTCCGTGGACCCTGATCTGATCGGCGGTTTTGTCGTGAAGGTTGGCTCCAAGGTGATTGATGCCAGCCTCGCGGGTCAGGTGCGTCGCCTCGGACTAGCGCTGGCCAAGGTGAGCTAGCCCCGCACCCTAATCCCCTCCTCACCCCTCGTCCTCATCTTTCTCGCCTCCCATGGTTTCCATCCGCCCCGACGAGATCAGCGCGATCCTCAAGCAACAGATCGCTGATTACGACAAGTCGGTTTCCGTCAGCAACGTCGGCACCGTTCTGCAGATCGGCGACGGTATCGCCCGCATTTATGGCCTGGATCAGGTCATGGCTGGTGAGCTGGTGCAGTTCGAAGACGGCACCGAGGGCATCGCTCTGAACCTCGAAGACGACAACGTCGGCGCGGTGCTGATGGGCGAGGGCCGGGGTATTCAGGAAGGCAGCACGGTGAAGGCCACCGGCAAGATCGCCTCCGTGCCCGTGGGCGACGCCATGCTCGGTCGCGTGGTTAACCCCCTGGGTCTGCCGATCGATGGCAAGGGCGACATCGCCACCAGCGAGACCCGTCTGATCGAGTCGATGGCGCCTGGCATCATCCAGCGCAAGTCGGTGCATGAGCCTATGCAGACCGGCATCACCGCCATCGACGCGATGATCCCCATCGGTCGTGGCCAGCGCGAGCTGATCATTGGCGACCGCCAGACCGGCAAGACCGCCATCGCGATCGACACGATCATCAACCAGAAGGGCGAAGACGTCGTTTGCGTCTACGTGGCTGTGGGCCAGAAGGCTGCATCCGTCGCCAACGTGGTGGAAGTGCTGCGCGAGAAGGGCGCCCTCGACTACACCATCGTTGTGGCCGCGAACGCCTCTGAGTCGGCTGCTCTGCAGTACCTGGCTCCCTACACCGGCGCTGCCATTGCTGAGTCCTTCATGTACAAGGGCAAGGCCACCCTCGTCATCTATGACGACCTCACCAAGCAGGCTCAGGCGTACCGCCAGATGTCGCTGCTCCTCCGTCGTCCCCCCGGTCGTGAGGCCTACCCCGGCGACGTGTTCTATTGCCACAGCCGTCTGCTCGAGCGCGCCGCCAAGCTGAGCGACGCCATGGGTAAGGGCTCGATGACCGCCCTGCCGATCATCGAAACTCAGGCTGGTGACGTGTCGGCCTACATCCCAACCAACGTGATTTCGATCACCGACGGTCAGGTGTTCCTGAGCTCCGACCTGTTCAACTCCGGTCTGCGCCCCGCCATCAACGTGGGTATCTCCGTGAGCCGCGTGGGTGGTGCCGCCCAGACCAAGGCGATCAAGAAGATCGCTGGCACCCTCAAGCTGGAGCTGGCTCAGTTCGATGAACTGGCTGCCTTCTCCCAGTTCGCCTCCGACCTGGATGCCGCCACCCAGCAGCAGCTGGCCCGCGGTAAGCGTCTGCGCGAGATCCTCAAGCAGCCCCAGTTCAGCCCCCTGATCCTGGCTGAGCAGGTTGCCGTGGTGTATGCCGGTGTGAAGGGTCTGATCGATGAGGTGCCCGTGGAGTCTGTGGTGCAGTTCTGCCGCGAACTGCGCGAATACCTCAAGACCAACAAGGCCGATTTCATCAACAAGGTGCAGACCGAGAAGCAGCTCAGCGAAGAGTCTGAAGCGATGCTCAAGGACGCCATCAACGAAGTGAAGTCGTCGATGCTGGCTGCGGCCTGATCCTGACGGTTAACCCGGAGAACCCCTTCCATGGCGAACCTCAAGGAGATCCGCGACAGGATCAGTTCGGTTAAGAACACCCGCAAGATCACCGAGGCCATGCGCCTGGTGGCCGCCGCCAAAGTGCGTCGTGCCCAGGAGCAAGTGCTGCGCAGCCGGCCGTTCGCCGACCGGCTGGCTCGGATTCTGGAAAACCTCCAGACCCGCATGCAGTTCGAATCGGTGGATGCTCCCCTGCTGGAGAGCCGCGAGGTGAACACCATCACCTTGCTCGCGGTCACTGGTGATCGCGGTCTGTGCGGTGGCTACAACGCCAACATCATCAAACGCACGGAACAGCGTCACGCTGAGCTCACCGCTCAGGGCTACACCGTGGATCTGGTGCTGATCGGCCGCAAAGTCGCCACCTACTTCCAGAATCGCGCCAGCCAGTACACCATTCGTGCCACCTTCATGGGGCTCGAGCAGGTGCCCAACGCTGCTGAAGCCGGCCAGATTGCCGAGGAAGTCCTCGCTGAGTTTCTGTCTGGCAGCACCGATCGCGTGGAGATCATCTTCACCAAGTTCATCAACTTGGTGAGCTCCAAGCCGGTCTCGCAGACTCTGCTGCCCCTGGATCCCCAGGGCATCGCCAGCCCGGATGATGAGATCTTCCGTCTCACCACCCGTGATGGTCAGCTCGGTGTGGAGACCGGCAAGGTGGCCAACGATCAGCCAGCGCTTCCGTCTGATCTGGTGTTTGAGCAGACTCCGGAGCAGCTGCTGAATGCTCTGCTGCCGCTGTATCTCCAGAATCAGCTGCTGCGTTCCCTCCAGGAAGCTGCCGCTTCTGAGCTGGCCAGCCGGATGACGGCCATGAACAACGCCAGCGACAACGCCAAGGCGCTCGCCAAGACCCTCACCCTCGACTACAACAAGGCCCGCCAGGCCGCCATTACCCAGGAGATCCTGGAAGTGGTGGGTGGTGCGGCTGCCATGGCCTGAGCGCTCGCAGCCAGCAAAAAGCCTCGTCGGTCGGTCGCTGCCGCTTCGCGGATGCGACCTTCCCGGCGAGGTTTTTTGCTGGCTGGGCGTGGGGGTGTGTTGGCGGGGAGGATGAACAGGAGCGGCTGGTGCGCATGGAATTGCAGGGGTTGTTTCCGTTGGCGTTGGCGCGGGTTCAGCTGCGGCTGGATCCGTGGGATCTGGCGCTCTTGATGCAGGAGGTGTTGGCGTTGCGGGGAGACGCGGAAGGCAACCCTGAGCCTGGATGTGCGTGGACGGGGGATATCAATGGGATCTGGCAGCTGCATCGGCTTGAGGCGTTTGCGGCGATTACGGCTGAGGTGGAGCGGCAGGCCTGGAGCTATCTCGAGCAGCTCGGTTTTCGTGCCGGCAGCGTGGCGTTGCATGTGCAGCGGGCCTGGCCGGTGGTGAGTGAGGCGGGGCAGGTGGTGGGGCGTCATCACCACCCCAACGCTCATCTGAGTGCGGTGCTGTATCTCAACGGCGATGGCAGTGGCCGCTGTGGTTGCCTGCGGCTCTTTCCGCCGCGGCAGCCGAATGAATTGGTGCCGGGTTTGGCGGTGGGTCATGGCGGGCCGATCGATGGCGCCTCGGCCGGCGGCCGCCAGTGGAACGCCCCATGGCTGGATGTGGCACCGCAGGCAGGTCTGCTGGTGCTGTTCCCAGCTAGCACCGACCACGCTGTGACGCCCAATGAGGACGAAGGCGACCTGCGCCTGTCACTCGCCTTCGATTTGGCGCTGACTGCGCCGCTGGCCGCGCCCGGGGATCCAGCGCCACCGGAGTATCTCGCTCCCCATCCGGGCCAGTGGAGTGAGGTGGGCGCGCCCGCCTAGCGGTTCCGCGATCCGAGACAATGAACGGCCACGAGCCCCAGCTGCCGCTGCGCCCCATGAGCGACACCTACACCGTTGAGTGCGAGATCAACGGCACCAGCCACAGCTTCAGCTGCAGTGCTGAGCAAACCGTGTTGGCAGCAGCCGAGGCGGCCGGTGTTGATCTGCCCAGCTCCTGCTGCTCCGGCGTGTGCACCACCTGCGCCGCCCGCATCCATGAGGGCAGCGTGCACCAGCCCGATGCCATGGGCGTGAAGGCTGAGCTGCAGGAGCAGGGCTATGCGCTGCTGTGCGTGGCCTTCCCCCGCAGCAACCTCAAGCTCACCGCCGGCCAGGAAGACGCGCTTTATGAAGCCCAGTTCGGTCAGTACCAGAAGTGAGCAGCGGCCAGCTGCGGCCCTTGCTGTTGGAGTTGGAGCGCCAGAGCGGCTCCCTGCGCGCCCAGATTGAGGCGGCCGTGGCCGTTCACGGCACCCCTTTGCGCTGGGCGATCACAGCCGTGCGGCAGCGCCCGGATCAGCCGCCGTTGCTGCAGATCGAGGCCGTGGTGCTCAGCACTGGGGATCATCAACAGGACGGGGGCTGATGAGTCCAGCGCCAGCACTCCCCACCCTGTTGGTGATCCCCACCGGCATCGGCTGCGCTGTGGGTGGTTATGCCGGTGATGCGCTCCCGGCGGCTCGCTTGCTGGCGGCGGCCAGCGGCTGTTTGATCACCCACCCCAATGTGATGAATGGCGCAGCGCTCTATTGGAGTGATCCGCGCATCCACTACGTGGAGGGCTCCAGCCTTGATCGCTTTGCGGCGGGTGAGTTGGCGTTGCAGCCGGTGCGGCAGCAACGGGTGGGGCTGCTCCTGGATGCGGGCATCGAGCCGGAGCTACGCCACAGGCATCTGCAGGTGGCCGATGGCTGCCGCGCCACCCTCGGTCTGGATGTGGGGCCGGTAGTGACCACCGATCGCCCGCTGGACGTGAGCCTCAGCCTGGGTGCCAGTGGGGTGAGCTGGGGGCAGCTCGGTCAACCAGAGGCGCTGTTGCGAGCTGGCCGGCAGCTCAAGGCCGCTGGTGCCACGGCGATCGCTGTGGTGGCGCGCTTCCCCGATGACCCTGATAGCGAGGCTCTGGCTGCGTACCGGCAGGGCAGCGGCGTGGATGCCCTTGCCGGTGCGGAAGCGGTAATCAGTCATTTGCTGAGTCGCGAGTTGGGTCTGCCCTGTGCCCATGCCCCAGCGCTCAGTCCGCTACCCCTGGATCCCGATCTCGATCCCCGAGCGGCCGGTGAGGAGTTGGGCTTCACCTTCCTGCCCTGCGTGCTGGTGGGCCTGAGCCGGGCGCCGGATCTGGTGCCGGCGGCAACAGGGTCAGCGGCGCTCGGGATCGAGGCGGTGGGTGCCGTGATCGCTCCGGCTGGCGCCCTGGGGGGGGCGGCCGTGTTGGCCTGCGCCGAACGTGGCATTCCGGTGATCGCGGTCGCGAACCCCTGCCTGTTGGAGGTGTCTGCTGAAGCGCTGGGGTTGGAGGTGATCCCGGCCGCCGGTTACAGCGAGGCCGCGGGTCTGGTGCTGGCCCTGCGCGAGGGCATTGCTCCGTCGGCCCTGCGCCGGCCGTTGCCTGGTTTGCGGGATCGGTCCTGATGGCTGGTTTCGGTGCTCAAGCGGGGCTGCCCCCCGAGCAGCCGTGCCCCTGCGGCGGCGCCACCTATGGCTGCTGCTGCCGCCCGCTGCATCGCCAGGAGCAGGCCGCCGCCACAGCCGAACAGCTGATGCGTTCGCGTTACAGCGCCTTTGCCTTGGCCGAGATCGATCACCTGCTGCGCACGCAACCTTCGCTGCAACCGATCCGCGAGCGCCGCCGCTCCCTGGAGGCCAGCTGCCGTCAGCTGCGCTGGCGCCGCCTGGAGATCCTTGCTACTGAAGCCGGTGGGCCGGATGATCTGCACGGCACCGTGACCTTCGCAGCCCACTACAGCGCCGGCGGTCAGCCCGGTGTGTTGCGGGAATGCTCCCGCTTTGGCCGTGAGGGCGGCCGGCCCGATGGGGCCTGGCTTTACCTGGAGGCGCTGGAGCTCAGCGATTGAGGCCCGTGCAGATGCGATCGAGCACCGAGGCGCAGCGGGTGCTGGATCGGGCCATGCATTCACCGCTGAGGGTTTCCAGCCAGAGCTCCCCGGTGCTGGCGATGTCGCTCCAGTCGGCCCAGACACGCACGTAATCGTTCACGCGGCGGCCGGAGCAGGGTCGCTCGAAGGCCATCAGGGTGCGGTGGTCGGGTTGCTCCACCTCCAGCCCCAGCTGTTCGAGCAGCGGGCGCAGGAGCTCACCGGGTGAGTGGGAGCTGTGGAAGGGAACGAGGGCGCGGCAATAGGCCATGGCGTGGGATGGGCCGTGCCTTCAACCTATGGATGGCGGTCGGAGGGGATCCCCGCCTGCTCACAATCTCTTCCACTCTGGATGTCAGCTCAGGCAGGCCATCGGATGGCGCGTGGGCAGGCCAAGCGCTTTGGCCACACCCGGATGACACACCGACCCCGCCACGGTGTTGAGCCCCGAAACCAGCTCCGGCCGCTCGGTGACGGCCTCCACCAACCCCCGCCCGGCCACCGCCGCGATGTAAGGAAGGGTGACACTCACCAGGGCCTCGGTGGAGGTGAAGGGAACGGCCCCGGGCATGTTCCCTACCGCGTAGTGCTGCACCCCGTGGATGCGCACCACTGGATCGGTGTGGGTGGTTTCGCGGCTGGTGGCGATGCAGCCGCCTTGATCGATCGCCACATCCACGATCACCGAGCCCGCTTGCATCTGTGCCACCAGGGCTTCATCCACCAGGGTTGGGGCGCGATCGCCGGGCAGCAGCACCGCGCCGATCAACAGATCGGCTGAGGGCACCAGCCGCTCCAGCAGCCCGCGGCTGCTCACCAGGCTCACCAGTCGGCCCTGGCGCTGTCCCTCCAGCCGGCGCAGCCGCTCCGGGGAGAGATCGAGCAGGAACACTTCCGCATCCATAGCGGCGGCCAGGCGCGCGGCATTCCAGCCCACGCTGCCGGCGCCAAGCACCACCACCCGCGCCGGACGCACCCCGGTGCAGCCCCCCATCAGCACCCCGCGCCCGCCGTGGGGTTGCTCCAGCAGATGGGCCCCCACCTGGGCGGCCAGGCGGCCGGCGATCTCACTCATCGGCGCCAGCAGCGGCAGGCTGCCATCGGCCAGTTGAACCGTTTCATAGGCGATGGCGGTGGTGCCGGCCTGCAGCAGGGCTCTGCCTACGGCGGGATAGGCCGCCAGGTGCAGGTAGGTGAACAGCACCAGATCCGGCCGCAGAAAGCCGAACTCCTCTGGCTGCGGCTCCTTCACCTTCACCACCAGATGGGCGGCCCAGGCTTCCGCCTGATCCACCACAGCCGCTCCGGCAGCTTCGAAGACCGCATCGCTGATGCCGGCGCCTTCCCCAGCGCCTTGCTCGATCCGCACCTGCAGGCCATGACTCACCAGCTCCCGCACGGCATCGGGGGTGAGGGCCACCCGCCGTTCATCGGGCTTGATCTCCCGCGGCACGCCGATGCTGGCGATCGGGGCGATGGAGCCGGCCATGGGGCGGGAGCGAGAACGGGTCAGTGATCAGCTTGGCGCCGCCGATCCGGGATGGCCACGTTCAGGCCGCCGCGATCGGCATGCGCCATCCGCTGCCGAAGGAACGTTTGCCGAGCTTGAGCACAGGCGGGGCCTGGCGGCGCTTGAACTCTGCGCGACGCAGCAGCTGCATCACCCGATCGGCCTGGGCTCGATCGACGCCGCGGGCCACGAGATCGTCTGGGCTCAGGTGCTGTTCCAGCAGTGCTTCGAGCAGCGGGTCGAGCACGCTGTAGTCGGGCAGTGAATCGCTGTCTCGTTGATCGGGCCGCAGCTCCGCGCTCGGTGGCTTGTCGCGAATGGCGCGGCCCACCAGCTCGCCATCCGGCGGGAGCCCCAGCTCCTGCCGGCAGTGTGCGGCTGCCGTTGAATCCAGCCAGGCGCAGAGGCGGAAAACACCGGTTTTGTAGAGGTCTCCGATCACGGCCAGGCCGCCATTCATGTCGCCATAGAGGGTGCAGTAGCCCACGGCCAGTTCTGATTTATTGCCGGTGGCGAGCAGCAGCTGGCCCTGTTGGTTGGCCACGGCCATCAGCAGGGTGCCGCGAATGCGCGATTGCAGGTTTTCAGCGGTGAGGCCTGCGGGTGCACCGCCGAGAGGGGGCGTCAGCGCGGAGTCGAAGCTGTTCATCAGGGCCTCGATCGGCACGGTGTGGGTTGCCATGCCGAGGCGATTGGCGAGGGCCAGGGAGTCGTTGATCGATCCCAGCGAACTCCAGGGTGAAGGCATCAACAGGGCTTGAACGTTGTCGGGCCCCAGGGCTGCTGCAGCGATCACGGCGACGAGGGCAGAATCGATGCCGCCGCTGAGCCCCAGCAGCGCCTTGCCGAAGCCGCATTTGCGGGCGTAATCGCGCACTCCCAACACCAGGGTGCGCACGAGCAGCTCGTTTGGATCTGGCAACTCGGGAGTTGCTTGCGGGCTCGCGCCCGGGGCCGCTGGTGTGGCGTCCCACAGGTGCAGGTCGCTCTTGGCGAAGGCCAGCTGGCAGGGCACGTCGCCGTTGGCGGTCGCCACAAAGCTGCCGCCGTCAAACACCAGTTCGTCGTTGCCACCCACCTGGTTCACATACGCCACCGGGCAGTGCAGGCGCCGCGCCGCCGCCGCCGCCAGCTCCCGCCTCAGCTTGGCTTTGCCGTCCCCAAAGGGTGAGGCCGAGAGGTTGATCAGCAGGTCGGGCTGGAGCGCCTGCAAATCCGCCACGGGGTCGGCCCCCAGCAGCCGCTGCGGGTGCAGCTCTTCCTCCACCCAGAGGTCTTCGCAGATCGTGATCCCAAGGCGCCAGGGGCGGCCGCCGCCCTGCAGCTCCAGCAGGCAGGGCGCATCGGCGGGACGGAAGTAGCGGCGCTCATCAAACACGTCGTAGCTGGGCAGCAGCCGTTTGCGCGCCACGATTCGCCAGTGGCCCCGCTCCACCAGGGCAGCGCTGTTGAACAGATCGGGCTGCTGGCCGTCGCTGGCGGGTTCGCTCACGCCCAGCAGCAGGGCCAGCCCCTCAGGGAGTTGTTCGGCCAGCTGATCAAGCACCTGCTGCTGCTGCCGCCGCAGGGCCGGGCGCAGCAGCAGATCGCGGGGGGGATAGCCCCAGAGGGCGAGCTCCGGCGCGATCACCAGATCGGCTCCCTGGCTCGCTGCGGCTTGGCAGGCCTCCAGCAGCTGGGCGCCGTTGCCGGTCAGGTCGCCCACCAGCGGATTGATCTGGGCGAGGGCGAGGCGCATCAGTTAGCGGAGCGTGCGGGAGGGCGGCTGCCCCAGGCCATAGAGATTGTGACGAACCAGTTCCGCCCACAACCCAGCTGGCACCTGTTCGGGGCTGGGGTGGCGGCGGATCGCTGAACTGGCGGTGGCGGGCACCGGTAGGTTCAGCAGCTCCGGCTGACCGCCCAGGCTGCGGATGGCCTCCAGGGCCGTTGGATCCAAGCCAAATCCTTGCCGCGGCACCACGGCCAGGCGGCAGCGCTGCAGCAGTTCAGCGGCCTTCCACCAGCTCGGCACCTGCCCGGCCAGATCGCCTCCCACCACAAACACCAGCGCCTGATCCGGCCAGCGCTCGGCCGCCCGCTCCAGGGTGATCAACGCCCGAGGATTGCTGAGCTCCTGAGCGTGTTGGATGCGTGGATCGCCGATGGCCTTCACCAGCGCCCCCAGCAGCTGTGCCCGCAGCTCCAGCGGTGCACCGTGCTGTTTGAACGGGTTGTCGCTGGCCCAGGTGGCGACCTGTCCGTAGTGCTCGGCCAGACCCTCCAGTAGTGCCCGGTGGCCTTCGGTGGGGGGATCGGCGCTGGTGCCGAACAGGGCCAGGCTGGGCGTTGCGCTCATGGCAGCAGTGGTTTCAGCGCTGCGGGCCGGTTGCTCTGCTCCTGCCACTGCTGCAACCAGGCCCGGGCCTGAGGGTCCTGGCGGGCTAGGCGCCGCAGCAGGGAGGCAGGGCGCAGTCGCCCCCGTTCGGCGCTGCGCAGCAGTTCGGCGGCCGCCAGACGGCCCGTGAGCCGGGTGGTGTGCACCGCCAGCGCCGCCTGGGCCAGGGCCACCGGTGCCGCCGGCGCCAGGCTGAGACCGCCGCTCAGGGGGGCCGCCAGCAGCAGCACCTGGCGCAGCCCCCCGAGCAGCAGCTGGATACCCAGTTGGGTGCCGCCCAGTAGAGCGTTCTGCGCCGACAGTCGGGTGAGGAGAGCGCGGGCGCCGCCGCCCCCCAGCTCAAGGCCATAGAGCTCACAGAGCTGCACCACCAGGGCGGTGTCGAGGGCGATGCCGCCGGCGAGATCCAGCAGCAGCAAGGGATTGGCCGCCACACCGGTGGCTTTGAGGGCGGCGTAGCGGCCGATCAGGGCCTGGGCGTTGTCTTTGCCGCGGCGCAAGCGCCATTGGTGCAACCGCTGGGCAAAGCGATCCGCGGCCCGCAGGCCGTTGAGGCCCAACAGCAGTGCACCGTGCTGGCTGAGCAGCTCGACCAGAGCCCGGCGCAGGGGTGCCACCTGAGGCGGCATCGGTTCACTGCGCACCCGGCCATCGTTCAGCACCACGGCCTGCCGTGGCGCCGAGGCCACCGCCAACAGCTCCAGATCGCGGTGCCCCGGAGGCAAGCGCCGGCGGATGCTGCTGATCAAGCCCTCGCGTTCGTCTGCTGGCCAGCAATCGATGCGGTTGAGCACCAGCAGCACGGGTTTGCCCGCTGCCAGCAGGTGTTCCAGGGCTTCAGCTTCCGGGGTGGTGAGGTCGCTGTCGAGCACCAGCAGCACCAAATCAGCACCCACGGCCACCCGCGCCGCCAGGCGCTGTCGGGCCTTGGCGGCGATCTCATCGATGCCGGGGGTGTCCACCAGGTCGACGCCGGCGATCCCGGGGATGCGCACGCGCCAGGGGCGGCGCTGCTGGCTGCGGGTGCAGCCGTGGGCCACATCGGTGGCGAAGGCCTGCTCCTCCAGCAGCGCATTGAGCAGGCTGGATTTGCCCACGCCCACGCGGCCGAACACCGCCACCCGCAGCCGCCGCTGTTTGAGAGCTCGCAATTGCTGGTCGAGCGCCTGCAGCTCCGGGCCCAGGGCGCTGCGTTCGCGGTCGCTCAGCCGCAGCTCGCTGCGCCACTCGCCCAGGAGCAGCTCGCAGCGCTCGGCGGTGGAGGGGGAACGCAAGGGCGGCGGTGAGAACGCCATGCATTGAAGCGGTTGTGCCATCGTCGCGCTCAGCCCCGCTCGCTTCCATGCTGATCAGTCCAGCCGTGTATGCCGAGCGCCGCATCCGCTTCTTTCAGGCCCTCGGTGGGGCTGCGGCGGTGATCCCCGCTGCACCGCTGGTGACCCACCACGCCGATTGCGAGTGGCCGTTCCGCCAAAGCAGCGATTTCTGGTATCTCACCGGCTTCGATGAGCCCGATGCGGTGGCGCTGTTCCTGCCCCACAGGCCGGAGGGGGAGCGCTATGTGCTGTTCGTGAACCCCAAGGAGCCCAGCGCTGAGGTGTGGAACGGCTTCCGCTGGGGCTGCGAGGGGGCCGTGGAGCAGTTCGGTGCTGATCTGGCCCATCCCCGCAGTGAACTGGCCCAGCGGCTTCCGGAGTATCTGAGCGGTGCCGAGGGCATCGCCTTCCGCGTGGGCAAACATCCGGCGGTGGAGCCGCTGGTGCTGCAGGCCTGGGCTGGGCAGCTGGATCGTGCGCCCCGCAGCGGCGCCGCCGCCCTCGGGCTTGTGGCCCCCTGCCCCCTGCTCCATGGCCTGCGGCTGCGCAAGAGCCCTGAGGAGCTCGATCGCATGCGCGAGGCCGCTCGGATTTCAGCGGAAGCCCACGAACTCGCGCGCCAAGTGGTGCGCCCGGGGTTGAACGAGCGCCAGGTGCAAGCCGTGATCGAGCAGCACTTCCTGGAGCAGGGCGCCCGCGGTGCGGCCTACAACTCGATCGTTGCCGGTGGAGACAACGCCTGCGTGTTGCATTACACCGCCAACAACGCCGAGCTGCGCGACGGCGATCTGCTCCTGATCGACGCCGGTTGCTCCCTCAACGACTACTACAACGGAGACATCACCCGCACCTTCCCGATCAATGGCCGCTTCAGCGGTGAACAGCGGGCCCTCTATGAGCTGGTGCTGGCGGCCCAGGAGGCGGCAGTAGCCGCTGTGGCGCCAGGGCAAACCGCCGAGGCCGTGCACAACACCGCTGTGCGGCAGCTGGTGGCAGGCCTCGTGGAGCTGGGTCTGCTCGCCGGCGAGGTGGACGGGATCATCGAGCAGGGTGCCTATCGCCACCTCTACATGCACCGCACCGGCCACTGGCTCGGCCTCGATGTGCACGACGTGGGTGCTTACCGCCTGGGTGAGCACCACGTGGCGCTGGAGCCCGGCATGGTGCTCACCGTGGAGCCCGGGCTTTATGTGAGCGATCGCCTGCCGGTGCCGGAGGGCCAACCCGCCATCGAGGAGCGCTGGAAGGGCATCGGCATCCGCATCGAAGACGACGTGGCGGTGACCGAGCACGGCCACGAGAACCTCACTGCCGCGGCGCTCAAGGCCCCGGTGGCGATGGAGCGCTAGGGCAGTGCCTGCTCGAGCGCGGTCAGAACGGCCGTTGTGTTGGGGATCACGGCATCCGCCCCGGCCTCCAGCAGCTGCGCTTCGTAGCGGCTGCGGCGCTCGGCGGCCTCGGGTGCCTGCAGGTGGGGTGGTGCCACCGCCAAGCTGAGGAAGGTTTGTGCACTCTGCTGCTGGCGGGCGCGCTGCACGGTGAGCACATCGGCCACGGTGTCGCCCAGATAGGCCACCGGTAGTCCGCCTGAACCAAGGCCGCCGCTCAGTTCAGCGGCGAGGCGCAGGAAGCCCGTGGGATCGGGTTTGTCAGGGGCGTCGCCCATGGCGATCAGCGGTGGGTTGTTCAGCCCCAGGCGCTGCTCCAGCACAAAGCGGGCGGAGGGCGGTTCGGCGCCGCTCACAAAGCCCCAAGCCACGCCGGCGCCGCTCAACTCATCAAAGAAGCTGGGCTCCACCAGCAGGGGCTCCGTGCCGATGAAGCCCTGCCAGGCCCCTGGATCGCCCTCGGGGTCGCCGCCGAAATAAAAGCCGTTAAACACCTCCACCAGCGCTTCAAACGCCGGCAACTCCGCCAGGCCGCCCCGGCGCAGCAGTTCGAGCGAGGCGTCCCAGTCGTTGTTCCAGCAGCCCTCGGCCTTGAGGGAGTCGATGGCGGAGGGCTCAGGCCGCACACCGCTGTAGTGCTGCACCGTTTCCACGATGGCCCTGCGGTAGCTACCGCCCACGTCCCGGATCACGCCGTCGATGTCGAACAGCAGAACAGCGCGGGGACTCAGGGGCCTGGAAACAGCGGCTGGTAGGTTAGTTGTTTGTGATTAAGCCTTGAGCGCTGACACCATGAGCACAGAGAGCGCTGAGAGCGCCGTGGCGACCGCCGCCCCTGAGGTTTCCTCGGAGGACACCACCGAAGGCCGTCCCGTGCTGCGTGGTGCCAGTGCTGTTCTGGCTGCCGCCACCATCGACGAAAACGGCGTTCCCTCCGGCCGCACCCCGAAGGCGGATGAGGGTCGCTTCCTGGTGAAGATCCTGTGGCTGCCCGACAACGTGGCCCTGGCTGTGGACCAGATCGTGGGTGGCGGCCCCAGCCCCCTCACCTCCTACTTCTTCTGGCCCCGCGAAGACGCCTGGGAAACCCTCAAAACTGAGCTCGAGGGCAAGAGCTGGATCACCGACAACGAGCGCGTTGAGATCCTCAACAAGGCCACCGAGGTGATCAACTATTGGCAGGAAGAGGGCAAGGGCAAGAGCCTCGAGGAGGCCAAGCTCAAGTTCCCCGATGTCACCTTCTGCGGGACCGCTTGATCGTTTCAGTGGTCTTGCGATTCAGCTGCCCCCGTCAGGGGGCTTTTTTATTGGCTGGCCCTTGGGCGCGTGGCTTTGGCGTTACTGCCGGCCGCGGGTCACCTGGCCGAAGCTGCTGCCGGTGATCAGGGCCGGCTCGGTGGCCGTTTCCACCGTGAACTGGCGTGATTCGCTCTGGCTGGTGCCATCTGGGTATACGAAGGTCACCAGCCCCTCCAGGGTGATCAAGCTGCCGTCGCGGCTGAGCTCGCGCAGGTGGTCCACGCTCACGCGTTGAAACTGGCGGAAGAAGGCCGGATCGAATTGATCGGCGGCTTCACCGCTGAAGCGTTGGCGCGCGGCCTGGATGTTCCCCAGCGAGAGGTCGTTGTAGAGCTGCTCCACGCTGGTGATCGCCTGCGCTGCGGCGGCATCGTTGCTGGCCTGCTGGCTGAGATCCGGCGCCGGTGGTGCCTCGGCAGTTGTTGTGTCAGGGCTGGGGGTGGTGAGTTCGCCGGGTAGCTGCGGCCGCGGGTTATTCGCCGTGTTGGTGCTGGGAAGGGTGGTTTGCAGCAGCAGCCAGGCGAGGCCTCCACCCACACCCACCACCAGCACGCCGGCCATGAAGCTCAGCACGGCTACCAGCCCATTGCTGCCGCCACGGCCCGCGGCAGGTTCCAGATCCTGCTCGTAGGCGTTGTTGTCGTCCTCTGCGATCTCCTCCCCTAGAGGCGGCTCGTCCTGAACGGACATGGGAGCTGTTGGGCTGGGCGAGGGAGATGCCGGCTGCGCTGCTGCGTAGGCCTCCGGCAGACCCAGCAGCCCGCGCAGCACCGCATCCATGCGGGTGCAGATGGGGGCGGCGAACACCTCGTTGAGTTCCTGCTGCAGCCGCAGCTGCAGGCGTGCATCGGCGGGCAGGGGTGGTTGCTGGCTGGCGGCGCTGCTGAATCCCGGCGCAAGCACCAGGTATTTCAGAGCTGGCAGCAGGGCGAGTTGGCTCTGGCCGCAGAAATCGCCCACCAGGGCCTGAAGCCGGCGTCCATCAAGGGGCAGGCCCCGCTCCAGATCGCTGAGGATCTGGCGGCGCAGATTGGCTCCGAGCGCGTAATCGTTCACGGTTTCGTTGGTGCTGCGGCAGGCGCTGCAGCTGCAGGCATCTTGCCCTTTGCCGGCACGGCCGTGGCGCGGGCCCGCTCCCATTGGCGGCTTAGCTCAGCGTTCAGAGCGGCGCAGCCGGGGATGGGGCCGCTCTGGCTGGCAGCGATCAAGGCGCCGAGCGGATCGCGGCTGGTGGGTTGTTGCAGCTGGCTGGCCAGCTGGGGTTGTTCGAGTAGAGCGTTGAACTGCGCCCGGCGTTGGTTGAGGTTGCTGGGGATCTGCTCGGGGTTGGCACAGAGTTGGCGTGCCTGGGCCTGCAGGGGTGTTTCCTGCCGCACCATCCGCCACGCCCCGAGGCCAACACCGGCCGCCGCCAGCACTAAGAGGAGCAAGGGCCACAACCCCGGCGGCGGCGTGCTGCCGCCGCTTCGCCTTCGCTTCGGCCTTGCAGCCCGCTGGGCGATGGCGAGCGACACGTCGTCGCCGCTGCCAGCCTCGGTGATGTGGGCGAGCCCCTGCTCCAGCTCCTGGCGATCGCGTACATCCAGTAGGGCGGCGCAGAGCTGCAGATAGTCGGCATCGGTGGCGCAGGATTTGCGCACGCCATCGGTGCTGAGCACCAGAGCCTGCAGATCGGTATGTGACTCCAGCGGATGCAGCTGGGTGCGCTCGCCCCAAAGCTGCTGCTCGAAGGTCTGGCAGAGGCTGCCGGTGGCTTCGCTGCCGCTGTGCTCGCGCTCCTCGCTGAGCAGCGTCGCTTGGCCCTGTTGATCGATGGCGCTCAGATCCCAGTCGCCGATGCCGGTGCAGCCCCACCACTGCGGCGCCAGCAGCACCAGCCCCAGGGTGCTGCCATAAAGCAGGGGCGAGAAGGCTTCATGCTCGGCGTCTGGCTGTAGCGCCCAGTCAGCAGCGATCGCTGCCAGCCAGCGCTGATGTATCGCGGCGGGCAGCTCCTGCTCCAGCACTTGCCGCCAGCGCTCCAGGTCCGTCAGGGGTGTGCCGCTTAGCCACTGCGCCACCGCTTCCTGGCTCACCTGGCAGGCCAGGGCACTGCCCCGGTGGCTGAGCCGGTAGCGACTGCCGCCGTGGCCATCGGCCACCACCAGCAGCTGCAGGCTGCCGCCGCGGCCCTTGAGTTCCACGCTCAGGCTGGCGTCCTGGCAGGGTTTTTGCTGGCGGCGATGGGCAGCGCCAATCACGCTGCAGGCCTGCAGGTGCTGCCAGCGCGGGCTCACCACACCAGGGGGCCCACGTCGTCGCTGGGATCCAGCAGCGTGGGGGGCAGATCCGGCAGGGGGATGTTGGCCGGGCTGTTGGCTGCTGTGCCCGCATCGGCTGCAGCCACGCGACTGGCGGGCATCGAGGCGGCCCCAACCACGGCGGTGGAGGCCCATTGGATGTACTGGGCCAGGGTGGTGGCGTTGCTCGCCTGCAGCGGCCGCCGCGGCGATTTGCCGCGTCCCGAGGGCTCCGGACCAATGAACTGCTGCAGCACCTCCAGATCAGCGTCATGGCCCATGGCAATCGCCAGGCGCACCGCTTTCTGGGCCCAAGGCCGCCGCATCAGGTTGGCCAGCCCCGCATCGAAATCATCGGTGGGCTGGCCGTCGGAGATCAGCACCAGCACCGGCGGCAGTGCCCGCTCTTCCATCGGCGGTGACTGCAGCGCATCGGCCACCAGATTGAGGGCATCGCCCATCGCTGTGATGCCGCCGGCCTCCAGATCGCGCCACTGCAGCTGCTGCACGGGGGTGGGTTCCGCCAGGTGCCAGGCCGCCTGATCGGCAAAACGCACGGCCCGTACCAGCACCCGCGCTTCAGGGTTCTCGCGGGCCACCTCGGCCATGCCCGGCAAGGATTGGCGGATGGCCTGGTTGAGGGCCTGCATCTTGCCCTGGGCGGCCATTGAGCCGCTGCAATCGCAGAGGTAGATGAAGTGCAGCGGCCGGTTGCTGAGCCGAACGTTGGGGAAGGGCATGGCTTAGGGGCGTTGCACCAGGATCGCTCCGGCGCTGCTGTTGAGCTGCTGCAGGGCGGCGAGATTACAGGTTTTGCCGGGGTCAAGCTCGATGCTTTGCCCCGTGGTGGTGCGTCCACTCCAGCGGCTGGTGCTCAGGTTCTGCAGGCCCAGCACGGTGGGGTCGCTGGGGTGGGCCACCAGCCGGGCCAGGGGTTCGCGGATCGATTCGCCCACTAAGGGATCGAAGTGATGTGGTTGCAGTTCGTTGCCGGCTGCGGCGGACACCAGGCCATGGGGCAGCTGCAGGCGCAGCGGCGCTGAAAGAGGGGTGCCGCAACCCCAGCAGCTACACGGTGCCTCCGGCGCGGGGAACGTTTCCTGGCCGCAGTGGCTGCAGAGCTGGCGCTGATCGAGGCATTGGCTGATCGCCTGCTTCCACTGGCCCGTGAGGGTGCGCTCCTCGCTCTGGCGCAGGCCCGCTCCGAAGCTCTGCACAAACAGACGCTGCAGGCTGGCGGGATAGATGGGCCAGGTGATCAGAGCGGCACTGTGCTCGATCGGATCCGGCCGGTTGCTTGGGTCGTTGGGGTCAAAGATGAACAAGGCCTCATCGCCATAGAGGCGGCGGCGGGCGGGCTCATCCAGGCAGCGGATCGCCAGTTCCCGCTGGCCCCGGAAGGGGTCGTGGCGGGTGAGCAGGCGGAACAGCAGCACCGCCAGAGAAAACAGATCGCTCCGGGCACTCGGCTTGGCCTGGCCCAGCAGCACTTCCGGCGCCATGAATCCAGGCGTCCCGAGCACGCTGCTGCTGCTCTGGCCATCCACATCCACGTTGTCGTTGTCGCAGATGAGGATCCCGCCGCTGCTGGGCTCGAGGAACAGATTGCCCAGGGAAACGTCCTTGTAACAAAGGCCCTTGAGGTGCAGTTGGTGGAAGGCCTCCGCCAGGTGGAAACAGGCCTTGAGCACCCCCTGAAGGCTGATGGCCAGATCACCGCCGGCGTGGCGATGGGCACCAACAAACGCCTCCGGGCGAAGGCCCATCAGGTAGCCGAAGCCGCCGGCGGCTGCGGGGAAGCGCTCCAGGCTGGCGGGGATGGGATCCAGCAGCGCCAGGGGCCAGAGGAAATCACGGTTGGGGGCGCCGAGCCGGATGCTCTGCTGCAGCCGCTCCCGCAGCTGTGGATCCCGGGCGATGCAGGCCGGGAAGTACCACTTCAGAGCCAGGCGCTCTCCGCAGAGCTGCACGGCGAACACCTGGCCTTGGCTGCCTCCCCCCAGCCCCCGCTCAATCAGCAGCGGCTGCTCCAAGCCGGCAAAGGGCAGGCTGGCGCCTTCGGGCAGCAACCAGTTCATGCGGAGGTTGGGGCCTGGCCGATGGCCTGGCGGATGCCGTTGCGGTGGGCCAGAGCCGTGCGGCGATTGGCGAAACCATGGCGTATGGCACGCCCATCGCGCAGCACCAGCACCAACGCATGTTGTTTGCGCGAACCCATCAGGATCCAGCCTGCTAGCGCCCCAGCCTCCAGCGGCCAGAACACCAACGGAAATGGCAGCAGCAGCAGGCCACCCAGGCAGAGCAGCAGCCACCAACTGAAGATGTGAGGGTGCAGCGGCAGGCTCTGCACAGCTGCCGAACGGATGTCGGCGACGGCCACCTGCTGCTCGCCAACGCTGATGTGGCGGGGGGCTGCGGCCGCCACCGGAGCTGGGGCAGCTGCCGCCTTTACTGCTGCGGCTGATTCGAACACCAGCACCGGGCCATTGCGGCCGAGCCGGATTTCATCGCCGTGTTCCAGGCGCTTGCATTGATGCACCTGGCGGCCTTCCAGAAAGGTGCCGTCATCGCTCTGCCAGTTGCACACCAGCCAGCCCTGGCTGCGGGAGAAGCGCACCACGGCATGGTGCTCAGACACCCCCTCCTGATTGGTCAGGCAGAGGCTGTTGCTGGCCGCGCGCCCGATGGTGAGCGGATTGGCGGGATCCAGCGGTGCCACCTTGCGGCGATCCGCCGCCAGTACCAGCCGCGCAGCAGGGGTGCTCATGGTTGCTGGCGCCGGCGGCGCCACCACAGCTGCCAGTCGTCGCGCAGGTCGTTCCACCAGCCGCCGTCGCCCTCGCGGTAGGGCACCACCCTTCCCGGAAACAGCAGGGCCTTGCTGGCCAGGGCCAGGGCGATCAACACCAGCACCAGCAGCACCCAGCCGGGGATCGCCCCCACCCAGGTGGCGGCGAAGAAGGCGCGAATCGCGTACAGCCCGATCGTGAACGCCAGCCACAGCCGGAAGGGTTCCCAGGGGTCCCGTTGGCGCTGCAACGATCCGCTTGAAGGCTGGCCGTAGCCTATGGCCGGGCTGCAACACCCGCCTGGCCACCGCATCGCATCTGGCTTCGTTGAAAGAGCGCCTGGCGCCCGTGCCGGTGCGGCGTGCCTGGCTTGAACTGGCGCGGGCCGCTTGTGTGGGGCCGTGGCGAGAGCGCCCGGCGGCGATCGCCAGGGTGTGGCCGTTGTTGCTCGCCCATCAGGCCCGGGTGGAGCTCTGGGCTGGTGGCCGCCAGCTGAGCGAGCTGGTGCTTGAAAACAAGCGCTATCGCTTGGGACGCGATCCTGCCTGTGAGCTCCCCTTGGCGGAGCCGGGGCTCAGCCGGGTGCACGCCATCCTCGAGAAGCAGCGCCCGAGCGATCGCGAGTTCGCCCTCGAGGATTTCAACTCCGCCAATGGGCTGTTCCACCGGGATCGCCGCATCCGCTGGATTCAGCTGCGCGATGGTGATGCCGTGCGCTTGGGCTCACCGCTCAAGGGTGAGGCGCCGGAACTGCGCTACCACCACCCACGCAGCCCGCTCGAGCAGGCCGTGCTGCTGCTGGGAGTCGCGGCCTTGGCTGGCTCCACCCTGCTGGTGAGCGGCATGCTCGTGGCCGCCAGCATTGGCGGCGGCTCCAAGATCCGCTCCATCTCCGGGCCGGTGAAGATCTTCTCGGCCGATGGCCGCCAGATCGATGCCCGGGAGGGATCGTCCACCGCCTTGCCGTCGTTGCAGTCGTACCCGCTGCATCTGCGCCAGGCGTTGATGGCCTCCGAAGAGGCGCGCTTCGGCTGGAACAGCGGCATCGATCTGTTCGGCACCCTGCGCTCGGCCCTGCTCGGCACCGGTGGCGGCAGCGGGCTCACCCAGCAGGTGGCTCGCATGGTCTATCCCGAGGTGGGCCGCGATGTGAGCCTCACCCGCAAGCTCAGGGAGCTGTGGGTGGCGCTGCAGCTGGAGGTGGGCTTCAGCAAGAACCGCATCCTCAAGCTCTATCTCGATCGCGCCTATCTGGGCCTGGGCACCGAAGGTTTCGAGCAGGCCTCCCAGCTCTATTTCCGCAAGTCGGCCAGCGAGCTCGATGTGGGCCAGGCGGCTTTCCTGGTGGGCCTGCTGCCTAGCCCGAATGGCTACAGCCCCTGCAATCTCGAGGATCCCGGAGCGGGGCTGGAGCGGCGCAACCTTGTGCTCAAGCTGATGCACGAGCAGGGCTGGCTCAGCGATCAGGCCTTGATCGATGCCCAGCGCCGCCCGCTCAACATCGATCCCTCGGCCTGCCGCGAATCCACCTTCAGCAGTTATCCCTTCTTCAGCGACTACGTGCTGGGGGAACTGGAAGGCACACGCTTTGGCCTCGACCTGAGCAGCGCTGATGCGGCCGGCAATTACGCCGTGATCAGCACGATCAATCCCAAGCTGCAGCAGCTGGCACAGGATCAGCTCAAGCGTTTTCTGGAGGGGCCGGCCGCGGCGGCAGGGCTCAGCCAGGGGGCCCTGATCACGGTGAACACCGCCACCGGCGACATCCTGGCCTATGTGGGTGGTGGCGACTACGGCCGCTCCAGCTTTGATCGCGTGCAGGCGCTGCGCCAGCCCGGCTCCACGTTCAAGCTGTTTCCCTTCCTGGCGGCCCTCGCGGCCGGGGTGAAGCCGGCTGATGCGGTGTCGTGTGCGCCGCTGGCCTATGTGGCGGGCTGCCGCAGCGGCGGCGGCAGCACCAGCGTGGCGGAGGGGTTTGCCCGCTCCGAAAACGTGGTGGCCCTGCGCCTGGCGGAGCGTGCCGGGCTGGGCAATGTGTTGAAGCTGGCTCGCCGCCTCGGCATTTCCACCCCGCTCGATGCGGACTACAACACGATGCTGGGCGGCCGCGAAACCTATCTCTACGAGCTGGCACGCGCCTATGCCGTGGTGGCCAATGGCGGCCGCTCGGTGCCGATGCATGGCGTGAGCCGCATCTACGACCTCGGCATCTGCGGTTCGATCAAAAGCCTGGAGCAATGTCCGCAGCGGGGCATCACCGTGCCGATCGGTGAGCAGACCCATCAGCTGCTCTCGCCGGAGCTTGCCGCCACGATGGATGAGCTGCTGGCTGGGGTGGTGCAGGGCGGTACCGGCCGGGCGGCGGGGCTGGTGCCTGATGCGCGCGGCAAAACGGGCACCACCAACAACGGCGTGGATGTGTTGTTTGTGGGGTACTCGCCGGCCAGCCAGCTGCTCACTGCCATCTGGATGGGCAACGACGACAACACCCCGGCCCAGGCCGCCAGTGGAGCGTTGGTGGCGGAGTTGTGGGGCCGCTATATGCAGCAGGCGGTTACAGCAGTTCCCGGATCCGGGTGATCACGGCCCAGCTGAGCCCCAGCAGCAAACCCCAGCCCCAGCTGCTACTCAGCACCCGCTGCAGAGCCGTGCTGCGCTCATCGGGGTTCTGGCGCGGCAGCTGCCAACCCAGCTGCAGGGCTCCGTACACCAGCAGCAACACCCAGGCGGGGATCTCGAGGCCGGCGCTGCTGAAGCGGAACACGCGCCAGTGCAGCAGGCTCAGGCCAGCCGCCAAGGCAATCAGGGCACTGATGGCGCCGGAAGCCCCACTCCAGCGGCGTGTGATCTGCCAGCGTGCGGCGCACAGGGCGGCCAGCCCCAGGCAGGCCAGGGCCGTGAGGCAGTAGCGGAGCACCACCGACCCCAGCTGCAACGGCGAAGCCCCCAACAGGATCAGCAGCAGGATCAGGTTGAGGATCGCTTCGAGGTCATTGGCATGAATCCAGGCCTGGCTCAGCCATTGCCAGGCCTGCCGCGGCTGCGCGGCCTCGGCGCTGGGCAGCGGCCAGTGCCGCTTCAGCTGTTTGAGCGGTCCAAGGCTGAGTGCCTGCAGGAGAGCGAGCACGAGCACGAGCACCACCCCGCCGCTCCAGCCCCAGCCCTCGAAGAGGGCCCGATCCAGTTCAGCGCCAACCCAGGCGAACACCAGCGCGCCTGCGGCGGCGAGAGCCAGGCCCGGGCCGAAGCGCTCCAGCTGCAGCCGCAGGCGGATGGGCGTTGGTAGAGCCGCGGCAGGGGGATCGGCGGCGCTTCGATCAGGCGGCGGCAGTTGACCGGTGGCGCCCTCCAGCAGATCGAGCAGCTCCTGCAGTACGGCTGGTGCATAGGTGGCCCGCAGCTGAGCGCTGAGGCTGGCCAGGGCCGATTGCTGCTCGGCGCCTTGGCTGTGGAGCACCTGCAGCAGCAGCGGTTGGCTGGCGAGATCGCGGATGGGACCTCGCAGACCATCGTTCGCCCCCAGGGCATCCATCAGCCGGTTGGTGAGCGCCCGCGATTGCCGCAGGCCGGCGGGATCCGCGGCCAGCCACCGGTTCAGCTGCATGCCCAGGTCGTGGCCAACACCCATGCGCGCAATTCGCAGGCAACAACAAAAAAGCGCCCCGGAGGGGGCGCTGTCGATCATGAAGCGTGGGCTGGATCAGGCCTTGCTGGCTTGCACGCGGGCGCGGGCACGCGCCAGTTCCTGCTGGGCCTTGATCTTGTCGGTGCTGGTGGGCTGGCCTTCGAACTTGGCCACAGCGGCGGTGGCGGCATCCAGCTCCTTGCTGGCGGCTTCAGCGTTGATGCTGCTGCCGAGCTCGGCAGCATTCACCAACACCGTCACTTCGTCGGCATCCACTTCGGCAAAACCACCCTGGAGGGCGATGGCCTTCCAGCCATTGCCTTCACGCACCCGCAGCACACCGAAATCGAGGGCGGTGAGGAGGGAGACGTGGCCGGGGAGAATGCCGAGCTGACCGGTGGTACTGGGCAGGATCACTTCGTCGGCGTTGCCGTCGAAGACGCTCTGGTCGGGTGCCAGAACGCGGAGGGTGAGAGACATCAGTTAAGACTCCGGATCAGCCTTTGGCGTCAGCCTGGATCTTGGCGGCCTTGGCCTTCACTTCATCGATGTTGCCCACCAGGTAGAAGGCAGCTTCGGGGAGGTGATCCAGTTCACCGGCCAGGATCATGTTGAAGCCCTTGATGGTGTCCTCGAGCTTCACGTACTTTCCGGGCATGCCGGTGAAGATCTCAGCCACGAAGAAGGGCTGGGAGAGGAACTTCTCGATCTTGCGGGCGCGATCCACGGTGCGGCGGTCGTCTTCGGACAGTTCGTCCAGACCAAGAATCGCGATGATGTCCTGGAGCTCCTTGTAGCGCTGCAGGGTGGACTGCACGGCACGGGCGGTGCGGTAGTGCTCGTCACCCACAACGGCGGGCTGGAGCATGGTGCTGGTGGAATCGAGGGGATCCACAGCGGGGTAGATGCCCTTGGATGCCAGGCCGCGGCTGAGCACGGTGGTGGCGTCCAGGTGGGCGAAGGTGGTGGCGGGAGCGGGGTCGGTCAGGTCGTCCGCAGGCACGTACACGGCCTGGATCGAAGTGATCGAACCTTCCAGGGTGGAGGTGATGCGCTCTTGCAGTTCACCCACGTCGGTGCCGAGGGTGGGCTGGTAACCCACAGCCGAAGGCATGCGGCCCAGCAGAGCCGACACCTCAGAACCGGCCTGCACGAAGCGGAAGATGTTGTCCACGAACAGCAGCACGTCCTGCTTGTTCACATCGCGGAAGTGCTCGGCCATGGTCAGAGCCGACAGACCCACGCGCATACGGGCGCCGGGGGGCTCGTTCATCTGGCCGTAGCAGAGGGCCACCTTCGACTTGGAGAGGTCGTCGGCGTTGATCACGCCCGACTCCTTGAATTCCTCGTAGAGGTCGTTGCCCTCACGGGTGCGCTCACCCACGCCGCCGAACACGGACACACCGCCGTGCTCTTTGGCGATGTTGTTGATCAGCTCCTGGATCAACACGGTTTTGCCCACACCGGCACCACCGAACAGGCCCACCTTGCCGCCCTGGCGGTAGGGAGCCAGCAGGTCGATCACCTTGATGCCGGTCTCGAACACCTTGGGCTTGGTTTCGAGGTCGGTGAGCTTGGGAGCTTCACGGTGGATCGGAGCCGTGGCGGTGGCGTTCACCGGACCCTGCTCGTCGACGGGCTCGCCGAGCACGTTGAAGATGCGGCCCAGGGTGGCTTCACCCACGGGCACGGAGATCGGAGCGCCGGTGTCGAGGGCTTCCATGCCACGCACCAGTCCGTCGGTGCTGCTCATGGCCACGGCGCGGACGCGGTGGTCACCCAGGAGCTGTTGCACCTCGGCGGTCAGAGCCACGTCTTGACCGGCGGAGTTTTTGCCCGTCACGCGGAGGGCGTTATAGATCTTGGGCAGCTTGCCGGCCGGGAATTCAACGTCGATCACCGGGCCGATCACCTGCCGGATGATGCCTTTGGTGCCGGTGGCAGTAGCAGCAGCCATTTATGGGAGAAGTCGCTGGGGACGCGCAGCGGGACTAGACCCGCTCCGAAGCGGCGCAACCTTACCACTGCGTGCCATCCACCCCGTTCGGTTCGGTAGGGCCGCAGCTGCTGTTCGGTCAACCGCCCCGGTCCGCAGTTGAACGGCGGCCTGCCGCCCTCATACCTTGGCACTCACGGCAGGCGAGTGCTAACTCCCTCCGCCGGGCGTTTCAACGCCGCGACCCTGGCAGCGTCTCTGGCGCCATGCCAATGGTTTCGCCTTTTTCATCGCATTCCATCCATGGCTGCTGTTTCTCTCAGCGTTTCCACCGTTAAGCCCCTCGGCGACCGCATCTTCATCAAGGTGTCGGAGTCTGAGGAGAAAACCGCCGGCGGCATCCTTCTGCCTGACACCGCCAAGGAAAAGCCCCAGGTGGGCGAAGTGGTGCAGGTGGGCCCCGGTAAGCGCAACGACGACGGTTCCCGTCAGGCCCCCGAAGTGAGCGTGGGCGACAAGGTGCTTTACAGCAAGTACGCCGGCACCGACATCAAGCTCGGCGCCGATGAGTACGTGCTCCTGTCCGAGAAGGACATCCTGGCCGTCGTCAACTGAGCGATCGCTCACCGCGATTCAGATTTTCCTTAACCGTTTCAACAGCGAGATCCGCCTTCCATGGCTAAGCGCATCATTTACAACGAGCAGGCCCGCCGCGCCCTCGAAAAAGGCATCGACATCCTGGCCGAATCCGTGGCCGTGACCCTGGGTCCCAAGGGCCGCAACGTGGTGCTGGAGAAGAAGTTCGGCGCTCCTCAGATCATCAACGACGGCGTCACCATCGCCAAGGAGATCGAGCTCGAGGATCACATCGAGAACACCGGTGTGGCCCTGATCCGTCAGGCCGCCTCCAAGACCAACGACGCTGCTGGTGACGGCACCACCACCGCCACCGTTCTGGCGCACGCCATGGTGAAGGCCGGTCTGCGCAACGTGGCCGCCGGCGCCAACGCCATCACCCTGAAGAAGGGCATCGACAAGGCTGCCGAGTTTCTGGTTGAGAAGATCAAGGAGCACGCCAAGCCGATCAGCGACTCCAACGCCATCGCTCAGGTGGGCACCATCTCCGCCGGCAACGACGAAGAGGTGGGCCGCATGATCGCCGACGCCATGGACAAGGTCGGCAAAGAGGGTGTGATCTCCCTCGAGGAAGGCAAGTCGATGACCACCGAACTGGAGGTCACCGAGGGCATGCGCTTCGACAAGGGCTACATCTCGCCCTACTTCGCCACCGACACCGAGCGCATGGAAGCGGTGCTCGAGGACCCCTACATCCTCCTCACCGACAAGAAAATCGGCCTGGTGCAGGATCTGGTGCCCGTGCTCGAGCAGATCGCTCGCACCGGCAAGCCTCTGCTGATCATCGCCGAGGACATTGAGAAGGAAGCCCTCGCCACTCTGGTGGTGAACCGCCTGCGCGGCGTGCTCAACGTGGCTGCTGTGAAGGCCCCTGGCTTCGGCGATCGCCGTAAGGCCATGCTCGAGGACATCGCCGTTCTCACCAACGGTCAGCTGATCACCGAAGACGCCGGCCTCAAGCTGGAGAACGCCAAGCTGGAGATGCTGGGCACCGCCCGCCGCATCACCATCAACAAGGACACCACCACCATCGTGGCCGAAGGCAACGAGGTGGCTGTGAAGGCCCGCTGCGAGCAGATCCGCAAGCAGATGGACGAAACCGACTCCTCCTATGACAAGGAGAAGCTGCAGGAGCGTCTGGCCAAGTTGAGCGGCGGTGTGGCTGTGGTCAAGGTGGGCGCTGCCACCGAAACCGAGATGAAGGACAAGAAGCTGCGCCTGGAAGACGCCATCAACGCCACCAAGGCGGCCGTTGAAGAGGGCATCGTTCCTGGCGGTGGCACCACCCTGGCCCACCTGGCACCTGCTCTCGAGCAGTGGGCAGCCTCCAACCTCTCCGGCGAAGAGCTGATCGGCGCCACCATCGTGGCTTCCGCCCTCACCGCTCCTCTCAAGCGCATCGCTGAGAACGCTGGTGTGAACGGCTCTGTGGTAGCCGAGCACGTGAAGAACAAGCCCTTCTCCGAGGGCTACAACGCTGCTACCGGCGAGTACGTCGACATGCTGGCCGCCGGCATCGTGGACCCCGCCAAGGTGACCCGTTCCGGTCTGCAGAACGCTGCTTCGATCGCCGGCATGGTGCTCACCACCGAGTGCATCGTGGCTGATCTGCCCGAGAAGAAGGAAGCAGCTCCTGCCGGCGGCGGCATGGGCGGCGACTTCGACTACTGAAGCCAGACGGGAAGAGGCTGACCTCTTCCCTCGCACCATTCAGTCATCGCAACGCCTTTGGGGCACGTCCGTGCCCCATTTTTTGTGCCTGCCGCTCGGCGTGGATCGGAGGCGCCCAAGCCCTGTTGAGGGCCTGTTGTATAGGCTCTGCAATATGAGCCTATGCCAGGGGGCTGTTGTCGTGCTGACGGGAGGGCTGGGAGGCGAAGGTGGAAAGACTCGTTGCTGAGCGGGGAAATGGACGCGAGGAGGGAGGTGTATTGTTCTGGCTATACGAATCTTGCTTGTGTCGCGTCCTGGGGCTTTCGCTGCAAATTTCAGGCCTGAAGTCTTGGATCGCTTCAGGGATCTCTGCAGGCGGCAGGGAAAGCAGTACACCAAGGTTCTCGAGCGCCTGGCTGAGGTTTACCTGGAGACAGAAGGTGCCGTGCTGGATGGAGTGGTTTCTGTTGGACCGCCAGACCCTGACAGGAAGAAGCGGCTGGTCCAAGTGGAGTCACTCCAGAACAAGCTGCTGGAAGATCTCTTGAAGCGTGTGGAGCTCCTGGAGAAGCACAAGGTGAAGGCCGACTATGAGCTCGAGCGTGTGCAAAAGAGCCTTGCGTTTCTGCGCTCCGGTCTTCACGAGCCAGGCTCCAGGAGCTGACCCTTCAGGGACTTGACCCGACCCGCAACAATGTTCGCTGTGAACAGTCGGTAGGTGGTGCTGTCTGAAACGGTATCCGTCATCACCGAATGAATTCGCGTGCGGTTTCCTTTGCGACAGCGTCGATTGCTGATCGCTGCTCTCACTGTTCCAGCGCTTCAGCTCTTGCTGGGTGCCTTCCTTCCGGCCCAGGCTGCAGAGGCCACGCTGGATAGCTCCGACAACACCCTGCTCCTGATCTCGGCAGCGATGGTGTTGTTGATGACCCCTGGTCTGGCCTTCTTCTACGGCGGCTTTGTTCAGGGGCGCAACGTGCTCAACACGATGGCGATGAGCTTCGTGATGATGGGCATCGCCACCTTGGTGTGGGCGAGTTTTGGTTTCAGCTTGGCCTTCGCTGATGGCGGCGCCGCCCAGGCTGTGGTGGGAAACCCCTTCACCTTTGCTCTGCTTGAGCGTCTGCCGGAGGTCTGGGATGGCTTGGCCGTTCCCGGCCTCACCTTTGCCCTGTTCCAGGGCATGTTCGCGATCATCACGCCGGCTCTGATTTCAGGCGCCCTGGTGGAGCGCATCAGCTTCCGCTTCTGGTGCCTGTTCACGCCGATCTGGCTGCTCCTGGTTTATTCCCCGTTGGCCCATATGGTCTGGGGCGGCGGCTTCCTCGGTAAGGATCTCGACTTCGCCGGTGGCACCGTGGTGCACATCAGCTCCGGTGTCACGGCATTGGTGCTGGCTGGTCTGATTGGCGCCCGGCGCCAGTGGCCCAAGGCCATCCGTCCTCCCCATGACGTGACCCAGATCCTGCTGGGCACCGGACTGCTCTGGTTTGGTTGGTTCGGCTTCAACGGCGGTAGCCAGCTGGCCGTTGGCGGTGCTGAGATTCCATTCACCACCACCCATGTCGCTGCAGCGGCAGGTCTGGTGGCCTGGTCGGTGGTGGAAACCTGCCGCCGCGATGGCAAGCCCACCGCTGTAGGAATGGCCACCGGCGCCGTGGCCGGTCTGGTGGGCATCACGCCGGCGGCTGGTTTTGTCAGCATTGGATCAGCCATGGCGATCGGTGCGATCACCGCGGTTCTCTGCTACGTGTCGGTGCAGGTGAAGGTGAAGCTTCGCTTTGACGATTCTCTCGACACCTACGCAGTCCATGGTGTGGGCGGCACCGCCGGTGCCCTGCTGACGGGTGTCTTTGCCAACGCTGAGCTCATCTCCTCGCACCCCGCCGGTCAGGTTCTGGCCGAACAGGGCCGTGGGGCCTTGGTTCTGGGTCAGCTGCAGGCCGTGCTGGTGGCCTACGGCCTGGCTGCGATCGGTACCTTCTTGATCGCTGGCGTCTTGCGCGGCCTCGGTGTTCCGTTCCGGGTGAAGGAAGACGCTGAGAACCTTGGTGTGGATGTCGCCGAACATGGCGAAGAGGCTTACGCGGAGCGGGTTGGCTCCCCGCAGCTGTTCTGAGCCAAGCCTCAAGCGTTGGGCTTGAAGGTGAGCGCTACGCCGTTGTTGCAGTAGCGCTTGCCGGTGGGTTTGGGGCCATCGCCGAACACGTGCCCTTGGTGGCCGCCGCAGCGGCTGCAGTGGTATTCGGTGCGCGGCACGATCAGCTTGAAGTCGACCTTGGTGCCGATCGCCTTGGGCAGGGGCTGCCAGAAGCTTGGCCAGCCGGTGCCGCTGTCGTATTTGGCTTTGGAGCTGAACAGGGCAAGATCGCAGCCGGCGCAATGAAAGGTGCCGGCCCGCTTCTCGTTGTTGAGGGGGCTGCTGAAGGGCCGCTCGGTGCCTTCCTGGCGGAGCACCTGATACGCCGCAGGGCTCAGGCGCCGTTTCCATTCGGCGTCGCTGAGGGTCCACTTGGGGTCAGTCGCCGCTGAGGCCGCTTCAGCTGCAGTGGCACCGAGCATCGGGCTGAACAGAGCCGTGAGGCTCGCCAGAAAGCTGCGCCGGGGCATCGTCAAGGTGCGAATCGGGAAGGCTGTGGGGTGATCAGGGTGGTGATCAGAGCTTGAACCAGCCAGCACTCAGGGCCGTGGCCAGACCCAGGAACACGGCCAGCAACGTCCAGGTGATGCGGTTGAGGGTGGCTTCAGCGCTGCGGGCACTGCTGAACATCGAGCTGCCACTGGAGGCGAGCCCGCCCATGCCATCGCCCTTGGGGCTGTGCAGCAACACGCTGATCATCAGCAGCACGCCGCTGGCCAGCCAGATCCAGGTGAAAACGGTTTGAAGCATGTGCTGAAGCCTAGTGGGCTGGATTCAGACCCCCAGGGTCTGGGGGATGCGGCTGGGCACGGCGGTGCTCCCCACGGGGACAACCAGGGAGCTGCCGGTCATGCGTGAGGGCTGCGGCAGACCGAGGATCTCCAACAGGGTGGGGGCGATATCCGCCAGACCGCCGCCGCTGCGGAGCTCGACGGCGTTGCCGTGGCCAGGCAGCTTGCGCTGCTCACCTTCCACCAGGATCACCGGCACCGGATTGGTGGTGTGGGCAGTCCAGGGACGACCATCCGGGCCTTCCATCAGTTCGGCATTGCCGTGATCGGCGGTGACCAGCAAGGTGCCACCCATCCGGTTCGTGGCTTCCAGCAGGCGACCCACGCTCTGATCCACCGTGTGAATGGCATCGATCGTGGCGTTCATTTCGCCGGTGTGCCCCACCATGTCGGGGTTGGCGTAGTTGATCACCACCAGCGCGTAGATGCCTTTGTTGATCGCGGCAATGCAGTGGTCGGTGAGCTGCTCGGCCGACATGGCCGGTGCCTGGTCGTAGGTGGCCACGCGTGGGGAGGGCACCAGATGGCGGTCTTCGCCGGGGTAGGGCTGCTCGATGCCACCGTTCATGAAATAGGTGACGTGGGGATATTTCTCCGTTTCGGCCGTGCGGAACTGGCGTAAACCGGCCTCTGACACCACCTGGCCCAGCAGGCCATCCAGCGATTCCGGCGGGAAGGCCACCGCCACGGGCAAGCCTGCTTCGTATTGCGTGAAGGTGACGACGGAAAGATCGTCGATCAGCTCGCGCTCAAAGTCGTTGAACTCAGGCAACACCAGGGCCCGGATGATCTGCCGCACCCGATCCGGCCGGAAGTTGAAGCACACCACACCATCGCCCGGGGCGATGCAGCCTGGGGCCAGACGCGTGGGTTCAATGAACTCATCGGTGGTGCCGCTGGCGTAGGCGCTCTCCAGCGCGTCTTGGGCGGATGCGGCGTCCGCCGGCCCGTCGTTGCAGAGCAGGCGGTAGGCCTTTTCAGTGCGATCCCAGCGGTTGTCGCGATCCATGGCCCAGTAGCGGCCACAGACCGTGCTGATGGAGCCCACGCCGGCCTTGGCCATTTGGGCCTCGATCGTGCGCAGATAGCCGGGTGCACTCTGGGTGGGTGTATCGCGACCGTCGGTGATCACGTGGATGCACACGTTCTGCAGGCCGCGGCCCGCAGCCCAGAGCAACAAACCGCCCAGATGATCGAGATGGCTGTGCACGCCGCCGTCAGAGCAGAGCCCGATCAGGTGCAGCGTGTTGCCGTTGGCCACCAGCCGGTCAGCCAGGGCATTGAGTTCAGGGTTGTCGTTGATGCTGCCGTCGCGCACGGCCTGGCTGATCCGCACCAGCTCCTGGCGGATCACACGGCCGGCGCCGATGGTGAGGTGCCCCACCTCTGAGTTGCCCATCTGGTCGTCGGGCAGGCCCACATCGGCGCCACTGGCCTCGATCAGGGTGTGGGGATAGGCATGCCATAGGGCATCCATCACCGGTGTGTCTGCGGCACGGATGGCGTTGTGGGCGTCGTCGTGGCGGTAGCCCCATCCATCGAGGATGCACAACACAACGGGCGCAACGTTTCCCCGTTTGGATTCGGGTCCGTCACCGTTCGCCGGTCGTCCGTGTTCGTGCCCTGGCTCGGTCGACGTTGAAGCTGTCACCCGCTCGATCCTGCCTCGCCGCAACTCCTTCTCAACACAACCTACCCCGCGCCTCGGACTGATCCCGCTGTGATCCCGGCCGCGTCAGCTTTTGGCCACACCTGCTGATCCCGGTACCATCGGCGCCCGCCAGCGCACATATGTCAGCCGATCGCATGGAGATCCTCTCGGCCGACGAGCTGGGACGGACCCTCAATCGCCTTGCTTCCCAGGTGTTGGAGAGCGTGGCTGACAGCCATCAAGTGGTGTTGTTGGGCATTCCCACCCGCGGTGTGGCCCTGGCCGAGGTGTTAGCCCAACGCCTGGAGGCGCTGTGCGGGCATCCGATCGACTGCGGCAGCCTCGATCCCACGTTTCACCGGGATGATCTCGATCGCATCGGCACCCGTTTGGCCACCCCAACCCAGCTACCTGCTGATCTGGAGGGGCGCGATGTGGTCTTGGTCGACGATGTGATCTTTACCGGTCGCACCGTGCGCGCTGCCCTCGAGGCCCTGCAGGCCTGGGGTAGGCCTCGCCGGGTGCGGTTGTTGGTGATGGTGGACCGCGGCCATCGGGAGCTGCCGATCCAGCCGGACTTCTGCGGCCGGGTCGTGCCCACCAGTCGGCAGGAGTTGATTGCGCTCTGCTTGCAGTCGATCGATCAGGAAGAAGGTGTGTTCCTGGTCAAAGAGGCCGGTTGAGCCCGGCCTCAGGCCACCGGCTCCAGCTCATCGCTGCGGAAATGGGCCCGGAAGCGGCCGAAGGCCACGATCACCGGCATGGTGGGGCTGATGGTGCGGCCCTTGTAATCGGTAAGCACCTGGAACACTTCACCCTGTTGGCCCTTGAGATCGAAGGCCTGGCCGCGATGCTCGGGATGGTGAAAGACCACCACGCTCTGGCTCACCTTGACCTGATCTCCTGCCTGCATCGAGGGTGATGGGGATGGGGGCACCATCCTGTCACGCGTGATCAGCGGCGACAGGCGCTTTCAGGGCCGGCTTCCACCACTCGGCCGCCGAGCTCACGGCAGGCTGCGCTGAAGGCTTGCCAGTCGTCCATGCCCTGAGCCAGCTTCTGGGTGATCAGGTCGTTGAGCCGTTCGGCCGGCACGTTGGAGTCGAGCTGGCCGCCGTGGGCGTCGTGCTCCTGTTCATGGTCGTTGCGCAGGCCCTCGATCCCCTTTTCCACCTGACGGCGGAGGGCCAGGGATTGCTGCTTCCACCAGGGATGCTCGATCCGGTTGAGGGCATCAAGCGCTTCCCACCAGCGCCGCTGGGGAATCAGTTGCTCCGCCCGCTGCTTGAGGAATTTCTGGCGGTTCCAGTCTTCGCTGAGCTGATCACCGAGGGCGGTGCCACTGGCGTTGTGGGCGGCGTTGAGGGTGTTGAGCAGCTTGAGGGCTTCCTCAAGGCGGCCGTCGCGATAGAGGTTTAAAGCCCTGGTTTCCAGCTGTTGCTGCCAGCTGAGCAGCTGCTGCTGATCCGCGGGGCTGCTGGTGCCGGAATTCACGAGTTGCAGTTGGAGCTTCAAGGCCTCGGCCCAGGCCCCTTGGCGCCAGAGCTCTTCGGCCTTCAGGCGGCGGCAGCGGCCCTGCTCCAGGGGCGCCTTGCCCCCCAGCCAGCGCAGGGCCGCCAGTTGCTCGCCATAGCGCAGGCAGTCGTCGAGCCGGCCTTGCTCGGCAGCGCGTTCCAGGCGCCCAGGCAGTTGCTTCTCCCACCAGTAGGCCGTGCCCACGCCGGCGGCCACCAATCCCAGAGTGAGCACCAGCCAGAAGCGCGGGAGCCGGTGGCGGCGGATGGCCAAGGGGGTGCCCGATCAATCCATCTGTTCTATGGATCGATGCTCCCTGGATCATCCATTCGGGTGCAGCCCTCCAGCCGTCACCTCAGCGCACGCGTCCCAGGCAGCGTTGCGGCAAGGGCTGATCGCTGGCCAGATCCCGTCCATTCACCACCAACTCCCCGCGGGTGTTGATGGCAAACCGAAGCTCCAGTCGGTCGCTGCCGGGCTCTCCGGCGGGAGTGAGCGGAATCGCTGCGGGCTGTTCGCTCCAAGCCTGCACCGCTGCAGTGCCGGCGCTCTGGCGCCGCAGCACCGGAAGCCCATTCACAAACACCACCTCGCTGCGCTCTTCGGCGATGGGTTCCCCGAGCACCAGTTCCAGATCTGCTTGGGCGTTGCGGCTGCAGGCCAGGCGCAGCGTTAGCGGTTGTTCGCTCGGCCAGGGCTGCCCCGGCAGGAAGAGGGGATGCCAGCGGTGTTCGCGGCTGCGCTGGTCCCAGCAGCGCAGCGATACCCCGCGTTGCAGCACGTCTTTAACGACGACCCCCGGCGTGAGCCGCAGGGCCCCGAGGGCGATGGCTTCCACCGGACGATCCGCCCGCAGCGGCACCTGGGGTAGGCGCTCCTGCAGCCAGCTTCGGATCAGCGGCAGGCGGCTGCTGCCTCCCACCGGTAGTACGGCATCAATGTCGTCCATCTGCACCCCACAGCCCCGCGCAGCAGCCAACACCTGCTCCAGCAGCTCATCGAACAGGGTGAGCAGCTGCCGCTGCCGCAGCAGCTGCTCGAGCTCGCGGCGGTTGAGGCGCAGTTCGATTGGTGCCACGCCCGGGCCAGGGCTCCAGAGGGTTAGGGCCTCTTCGGCATCGCTGAGCTGGCACTTCAAGCGTTCGCAGCCCTGCAGCAGCGAGGGGCTGGCGGGATCCAGCGCAGCCAGGTCGGGGCGGCGCTCCAGCTGGTCGGCGGCAATCCAGCGATCAAGATCGCGGCCGCCCAGAGCCAGGCCGGCTTTGCCGAGCACGCGAGCGGTGCGCAGGCTCTGACGGCTGCTGGTGAGGTCGCGGCCGCCGAAGCGCAGCAGCTGGGCGATCGGGGCCGCTTTGCCCTCGCCTCCCTCCAGCGCCACCAGCGAGAGGTCGGTCGTACCGCCGCCCACATCCACCACCAACACCCGACTGCCAGGCGGCAGCCCCGCACCGATCGCCGCCGCTGTGGGTTCATCCACCAGGGCGATCTCCGGCACCGCCAGCCGGCTGGAGGCCTCGAGCAGCCATTGGCGATATCCCCGGTAGCTCTCGATCGGTGCTGTGAGCACCAGGCGTTCAGGCTGCAGATTCTCCGGCAGCCGCTGCCAGATCTGCTCCAGCAGCAGTTGGCCGCTCTGCTCTGGGCTGAGCCAGCCGCTGCGGGGCTCTGCCTCGGTGCTGGGCCCTGGGGTGCCGGCGCCGATGCGCCGTTTGAAGTCGCGGTGGAGCCCGGTGCCCCCCTGCTCAAGCAGGCCGGCTTCGATCACCTGCCGGCCGATCAACGCTTGGCTGGATGACGCCTCCTTCAGCCAGATCAAGCTGGGCACCACGGCCGGATCGCTGGTGCTGATCGGCGCGAGCTCGAGGAGCTCGGGAGGCGCCTCACCACTGCCTTGGAAGGCCACCACGGTGGTGGTGCTGCCCAGGTCGATGGCGAGGGTGCCGGCCACGGTGGAAAGCTGAAGGGAAGACAACGCCCTTGAGCGTGGCGCAACCATCCCCTGCATGGTGAGACCAGTGGGTCTTTAAGAGGCGTTAGTAGCGATGGAGCGGGTGCTGCAGGCCGTGTTGTCGTATTACCGGGAGGACCCGGAGCTGTTGCGCCGTCTCGATCCGCTCTGGGCCTGCCGGGTCACCCGCGGCTGGAGTGGGTTGCGCATCGAATGCCGTGACGGCACTCACCGGGCGGTGGTGTGCCGCGTGATCGACCTGCTGCGGCCGCCCCTGGAGGCCCTGGCCCTGGTGCGGGAGATCCGCTTGCTGGCCCCCGGAGCCGAGCCCCTGGTATTTCCGGTGCGGGTGCCGTTGCCCAGCAGCCTGCTGACTTACGATGAATCCATTGGTGATTAGTTCATGTATCTCGGCGTCAACGTCAGCCCCAAAGAGCTCGCGCAGCGCGCCGAGAGCCTGGTTCGCTTCTCCAGCAACCGCTACCTCACCACCGTTCGCATTGCCTTCCGCGCCAAGCAACGCCGCTTCGATGACTTCGACGGCCTGCTGGAAGACTCGATGGTGAAGCCTGTGCAGCGCGCCATCATCGAGCTCAGCGATGAGCAGGATCAGCCTGACCTGCTGCCTGGCTGAGGCCCGCAGCGGTGATCCAACGCGAAGGAGAGGGTTGGCGGTTGGCCTGGGATGGCAGCCGTCAGCCCTTTTCTGTGTTGATCGCTGGTGAAGGCTGGGCCGCTGAGCTCAGCGAGTTCGAAGCATCGGCCCTGCGGGATGCTGTGGCAGAGCTGGTGGCCCAGCACCAGGGGCTGATGGATCAGCTGATGGAGGAGGAGGCGATCGAGCTGGAGCTCGAGCGCGATCCCTGGTGGTTGGCGCTCGAGGGCGATCGCCAAAGCTGGTCGCTGCGGGTGGTGCTCACACCCGCACTGGGGCAGCGGGCGCTGGAGGGGAGTTGGTCTGCCGCGGCGGCTCGGCCGTTCACTCAGGCCTTGCAGCAGCTGTTTGGCCAGCCGTGAGCTGGTGCAGGGCGCAGTAATCGAGCCCGTCGAGGCCCGCGGCGCTGGAGCGCTGCAGCAGGGCTGCCAGCCCAGACAGCCCTTCGCTGTTGAGCCCAGCCTGTTGGGCCGCGCTGATGAAGAGATCCAGGTCTTTGCGGAGGTGGGCCGTGGGGAAATTGGGGTTGCCGTAGTCGCCGCTGAGTTCGCGCTGGAGCTTTTTGTCGAAGGTGGGGGCATAGAGGGCGCTGCTGCGCAGCAGCGCCATGAACGGTTCCACCGCCACACCGCCCTGCTGCACCAGGTGCAGCGAGAGGCTGAAGGCGTGGGTGAGGCTGGCGATCAGTTGGTTGAGGGCCAGCTTGGTGGTCATCGCCGTGCCCACCGGTCCAAGGTGCACAGGCTCTTGACTCAGTTGGCGGAGTAGCGGGAGGGCTTCCTCCATCAGCTCGGCCGGGCCACCAGCCATCAGCTGTAGCCGGCCTTCGAGGGCTTCAGGCCGGCTCCCCAGCACGGGTGCCTCCAGATAGGCGCCCCCCAGCCCCGCCACGGCATCTGCCAGCTGCTGGCTTTCGGCCGGCCCGATGGTGCCCATCTGCAGCACGCGGCGGCCCTGCAGCGCCGCTCCCACCTGATCGATCAGCACGGCCTGGGTGGTGGGGCCGTCGTTGAGCACGGTGATCAGCCACTCAGCCTCGGCAGCGGCCTCGGCAGCACTGCTGGCCCATTGGGCCCCGAGCGCCACTAGGGGCTGGCCGCGCTCGGGGTTGCGGTTCCACACCGTGAGCCGTTCACCGCAGGCGAGCAGCCGGGTGGCGATGGCACTGCCGAGCAGGCCTGTTCCGAGCAGAGCGATGGTCATGGGGCTCAGCTTGCCTGAACTGCGGCGGTGAGATTGGCCACGAGATTCAGCCGCTGATCAGCACTGCTGATCAGCGGCGTTCTCCCGCGCTTACGCCCACAGACCCCAAGGTTTTGCACCGGTTTTCCACAGGCTGTTGCGGGGCAACGCCCGCTGGTGCGCGCGGCTGGGGAGAACGGTGCGGTTCTGCGCTTTCCCGTTGACAGTGCCCGCGGTGCCCAACAGCGGCCTGGGCTGCCCTGAATCGGATGGCCGCAGAAGCCAGCCACGACCCGCGATCTTGCCTTGAGAGCGCTTGGGAATGACTCGGTTGGGCCCCGGTTGACCGCCGCCCGGTGCTGTGGGGAACTGGTGGGCGTTACGGGGAGATCTGGATGGACAGTGCCGCCACGGTGAGCATGCGCGCTGAGGTGCCTGAGCCCCTGCTGCAGTCGATGCAAGGGTTTATTGAGGCCCATCCCAACTGGGATCAGTACCGCCTGTTCCAAGCGGCTCTGGCCGGTTTTCTTGTGCAGAACGGCGTGCAGACCCGCGAGATCACTCGCTGCTATCTGGCCAACCTCTTCCCTCAGCAGCGCCGCTTCAGCGACCCGATCGCCTGAAGTGGCTTTACGTGTGGGCGGGGTTGTTCTGCAGTTCGGGTCTCAGCTGCACATAGGCCCCGGTCACCGTGGTGGTGATCAGCGGCAGCACCACCACCAAAGCCACCAGCGTGGCGATGAGCCCAAGCCCGGAGATCAGGGCTTCTGCTAGGAGGCCAACCAGCAGCGGGATCATCAGCAGCCCCACCAGGCCGCTGCAGAGCAACAGCAGCCCGGGGCCGTGGTGCTCCAGCAGCCACACGCCCTGGCGAAACAGGGCAGTGCCCCGCAGCCGTGTGTCGAGCACCAGGCATGGCCCGAATATCTGGCTGATCACTACGGCTAGGGCGGCGATCAGCCCCAGCAGCGCTGGAGCTGCACTCAAAGCCGGGAGCAGCAGCAGCACTAGCGACCAGATCACCCCGGTCACCAGCGCTACGGCCACCAGGGCAGCGGCCAGGTAGGCCAGATACAGGCTGAGCCGTCCGCTATGGCGGCATTCGCTGGGGCTGAGCTCTTGCCAGTGGATTAGCTGTTGCCGAGCGATCGCCAGGCCCGCGAGGGTGAAACCCTCGATCATCCAGATCAGGCTGCCGCCATAGAGCGCTATGCCGCAGAGGTGCAGCAGCGCGGCTAACACGCCGCTATCCACCCGCTCGGCGCCGGCGAACAGGGCCCAGCCGCACAGGTGTGTGCCCAGGGCCGCCAGGCTGAAGGCCAGCAGCAAGGGCTGGCGGGCCAGGCCTCTCCAGCTCTGCTGGAAGGCCATCCAGCTGTTCAGCCGGATCGGCTTCACAGAGGCCCCAGCAGTTCAAACAAGCGTTGAGCGCTGGCCTCCGGCACCGGCAGGATCGAGAGACGATTGCCGTTGCGCACCACCGGCAGCTCTTCCACGCTGAACTGCTCCCGCAGGGCATCGAGGCTGAGCAGCTCGCCGAAGGTGCCCACGTAGCGCAGCCGCACGCAATCCCAACGGGGCTTGTCTGGGCTGGATTTGGGATCGAAGTATTTGTTGGTGGGATCAAACTGGCTGGGATCGATCAGCCCGGTTTCGATCACCTCCATCAGCCCCACGATGCCGGGTGGTTTGGCATTGGAGTGATAGAAAAAAGCGCGGTCTCCGATTTGCATCGCCCGCATGAAATTCCGCGCTTGATAATTGCGAATTCCATCCCAGAGGGTTGTGCCTTCTCGCTGCAGATGCTCGATCCCGTACACATCGGGTTCGCTTTTCATCAGCCAGAAGGCCATTGCTGCTGGGCGCTTTGCGGCGAGGTTAGCGGTGCCCCCGCGCTGGAACCGATCTGGGTCAGAGGCTCTGCACCAGTTGGCGGAAATGGTCGCCGCGGGCTTCGAAATCCCGGTATTGATCAAAGCTGGCGCAGGCTGGTGAGAGCAGCACCGCGCGGCCGTTGTGCTCCGTGGCCAGCCGCTGGGCCAGGGGCACCGCTTCGGCCAGTCCGTCGACCTGATGCACCTCACCGCTGTAGTGGCTGGCCAGCAGCAGCTGTTGAAAGGTGTGGCGTGCGGCGCCGAACAGCACCACGGCCCGCGCCTCGCGCTCCAAGCCCGCCAGCCATCCGGCCGCTTCACCCTGCTTGGCTTCTCCTCCGGCCAGCACGACGAGGGGGCCCTGCAAGGCCCGCAGCGCCACCTCGGCTGCGTCGTAGTTGGTGGCCTTGCTGTCGTTGAACCAGCGCACACCGTTGTGTTCGCGGATCAGCTCGAGCCGATGGGGTACGCCGGGAAAACGGCGCAAAGCAGCAGCCATCTGCGCGCCACTGAGGCCCACCTCCAGGCCCACCGCCACCGCCATCAACATGTTCTGGCGGTTGTGAGCACCGGGCATCGCCAGGGCATCGGCGGCCAGCAGTGGCCCATTCGGGTGGCACACCTGATCCGCTTCGATCCAGAGGTGAGGCTCGATGCCGGCGCTGCGGGCCTGCTCCCGGTTCCCAGCCGTCACCCAGCGGGCCTGATCCCAGCTGGCGGCACGGCTGCGCAGGTCGGGATCGTCGGCGTTGAGCACGCGCACCTCGGAGCGCTCCAGCAGGCTGCGTTTGATCGCCCGGTAGTTGTCGAGGGTGCCGTGGCGCTCCAGGTGATCGGGGGTGAGGGTGGTCCACACGCCGATGCGCGGGGCCAGGGCCGGTGCCGATTCGATCTGGTAGCTGCTCAGTTCCACCACCAGCCAGGCGGGAGCTTGAGCGTCGCGGCGGGCCAGGGCCAGCTCGGCGGCGGAGAAGCCCACGTTTCCGCACATTGGCGCATCCAAACCGGCCTGATCCAGCAGGTGCGCGATCAGGTGGGTGACGGTGGTTTTGCCGTTGGTGCCCGTGATCCCGATCCAAGGGACCCCGGTGCTGGCTTCCCAGGCGGTGGTGATTTCACCGTCGGTGGGGATGCCCCGTTGGCGCAGGGCTTCGAGGGTGGGGTGATCCCAGCGGATGCCAGGGCTCACGATCACCCGCGCTGGCGGCACCGCGAGCGCACTGAAACTGGCGGGCTCCAGTGGCACACCCAGCTGAACATCGATGCCTTCGCGGCGTAAGGCGTCGGCACGGTCCTGGAGGGCAGGGCTCTCGCCGCTCTCGAGCACCAGCACCGATGCTCCTCGCCGGTGCAGCAACCGGGCGGCGCCCACGCCCGAACGCCCAAGGCCCAGCACCACCTGCAGCGTCATCACCTGCGTGGGCAAGAAAACAAGTGGGCGATACTGGAATCGAACCAGTGACTCCTACCGTGTCAAGGTAGTGCTCTACCTCTGAGCTAATCGCCCTCAGAGCCTTGCGGCCCATGGAACCTAGCAGCCGGGTTCCTCAGCGCCGCTGCATCACGAGGCGCCAGCGATCGCGTTTGGTGGGCTGAATCTCCAGGATTTCGAGTTCGCCGCGTCCATCGAGCCGCACCCGATCACCGCAGCGCAGTTCCTTGCTGGGGCTCGTGGTCACCTGCCAGTTCACCCGCACCGCCCCCTGGCGGATCAGGTCGGCCATGCGGCTGCGGGAGAGGCCAAGCCCGGCGGAGGCCACGGCGTCGAGCCGCAGGGAGGCTTCCACGCTGCTCAGCTGCTTCGGTGTGCGGGTGGCTGGCCATTGCAGCTGCTCGAGCGGCACCACCTGCAGCTGTACCGGCACGCTGCGCACCTGAGCTTCGCGTTGGTCGGCCAGGGGGGCCGCTTCCTGGCGGATCAGGGCCTGGGCGCCTCGATCGCCTCGCATCCACACATCCCCTAGGTCGCTCTCCAGGAGCCCGGCTTGCCGAAGCCCCTGGCGGACATCCGCCGGCTCGGCGGGGTCAAACAGAAAGTTGCCGCTCACCACCAGCCCGCAGACCTCGGCCAGGGGCGGCGCTGCATCCGCCAGATCCACCTGATCCGCTCGCCGCAACAGCAGCCGGCAACGCTCCGCCTGGGGCCAGCCCCCATCGGCCCACAGATTCACCTCGCTCAAGGCGCCGAGACGCGCCTCTGCTTCTTCCTTGAGCTCCGCATCCACGAAGGTGCTCCAGCAGGGCTCCCAGGTGCGCAGCGCCTGCTCCGCCAGATCGATCAAGGCCGCCAGGTCCTGCGGGCGGCGGCTCCCTTTGAGCAAGGTGTCGCGCGGCAACATCGCGGTCCTCAGTTGTCGTTCAGGCGCACCACCGCTTTGGGGCGCCCGTCTTGGAGGCGGGTCCAGGGGATCTCGACGCCGTTGGGCATCTCCACCAGCAGCAGCCAGTTGCCTTCCTCGAGGCGGTTGCGCAGGGCGCGCACCCGATCGTCCACATCCGAGCTCACGCTGGCGGCCGCCGCGAAGCTGCCCATCCAGCCCGATCCCAGCCCCAGCAGGCCACCGATCAGATGGGAGCCGATCGGGCCTGCGAAGGCAAAGGTGTCGAGATCGGTGATGAAGGTGAAGGTGAGGCCGGCAAAAAATCCGAAGGGGATGAGCCAGGTGGCCATGCGCCTTTGGCGGATGCGCCGCGCCAGGGCTGGGTTGAGATCAGCCACCTCGGCGATGTCGGTTTCGCCTTGGCCGATCGCTACCAGCCGCTGCGGCGCCGGGGTGAGCTGGCTCAGTTGCTCGTTGAGCTGCCGCAACCGTTTGCGCTCCGCCACCACCACCACCACGCTGCTGCCCACGAAGCCCGGCCCTGAGAAGGCCTGATTCTCTCCTGCGCGGCTGTGGAGCGAGGGGCCTGAGACCCACCTCTCTACACTTCACCTCCGGCCGCCCCCACCCCGCCGGGTCATGACGAAGGTTCTGGTTTCCGATCCCATTGACCAGACAGGGATCGACATCCTGTCTCAGGTGGCTCAGGTGGATGTGCGCACGGGGCTGCCGCCCGAGCAGCTCAAGGAGATCATCGGCGAGTACGACGCGCTGATGATTCGCTCCGGCACCACGGTGACGGCCGACATCATCGAAGCCGCCGGCAAGCTGCGGATCATTGGCCGCGCCGGCGTCGGCGTCGACAACGTGGATGTGCCCGCCGCCACCAAGCGCGGCGTGATCGTGGTGAATTCGCCCGAGGGCAACACCATCGCCGCGGCTGAGCACGCCCTGGCGCTGATGCTCTCCCTCTCGCGCCATGTGCCTCACGCCCACGTGAGCACCATGGCCGGCGGCTGGGACCGCAAGAAATACGTGGGCAACGAGCTCTACAAGAAGAAGCTCGGTGTGGTGGGCCTCGGCAAGATCGGCTCCCACGTGGCCCGCGTGGCCAAGGCCATGGGCATGGAGCTGCTGGCCTACGACCCGTTTGTGTCGCCTGAGCGCGCCCAGCAGATGCAGGTGAAGCTGCTGCCGCTGGCGGAGCTGTTTGCCGAGGCCGACTACGTGAGCCTGCACCTGCCGCGCACGCCGGACACCGAAAACCTGGTGAACGCCGAGCTGCTGCGCACGATGAAGCCCACAGCCCGGATCGTGAACTGCGCCCGCGGCGGCATCATCGATGAGGCGGCCATCGCTGAAGCGGTGGAGAAGGGCGTGATCGCCGGTGCTGCCCTGGACGTGTACGCCAAGGAGCCCCTTGAAGCTGATTCAGCGCTGCGCAGCGTCAGCGAGCGCCTGATCCTCACTCCGCACCTCGGTGCCTCCACGGAGGAAGCCCAGGAGAACGTGGCCATCGATGTGGCCGAGCAGATCCGCGATGTGTTGCTGGGCCTGCCGGCCCGCAGTGCTGTGAACATCCCCGGCCTCAACGCCGAGGTGATGGAGCAGCTCAAGCCCCACCTGCAGCTGGCGGAAACCCTCGGTCAGCTGCTGAGCCAGCTGGCGGGCGGCCAGATCAGCGAGCTGGAGGTGCGGCTGCAGGGCGAATTCGCCAGCCATCCCGCCCAGCCCCTGGTGATCGCGGCCCTCAAGGGCCTGCTCTCCACCGCCCTGGGCGATTCGATCAACTACGTGAACGCCGGCCTGGAGGCCAAGGAGCGCGGCATCCACGTGCTCGAGGTGAAGGATGACGCCGCCCGCGACTTTGCTGGTGGCTCCCTGCAGCTGAGCTCCAAAGGCGCCAACGGCAATCACACCGTGACCGGTGCCGTGTTCGCCGATGGCGAACTGCGCATCACCACCATCGATGAGTTCCCGGTGAACGTGGCCCCCAGCCGCCACATGCTCTTCACCCGTCACCGCGATATGCCCGGCATCATCGGCAACCTCGGTTCTGTGCTGGGCGAGCACAACGTGAACATCGCCTCGATGCAGGTGGGTCGCCGCATCGTGCGTGGCGATGCCGTGATGGTGCTCAGCCTCGACGATCCCCTGCCCGCCAGCCTGCTGGCCACCATCCATGGCATCGAGGGGATCCAGGAAGCCCATCCGGTGACCCTCTGACGCCGGAGCTCTCTCACTGATGACGCTCTCCTGGTGGCGGCTTGAGCTCCCCTCGCTTCCCGAGCTCGAAGAATCGCTGATCTGGAAGCTCAACGCCCTCGGCATCCCGAGGGTGGCGGTGCGGCACCGTCCCGAGGCTCCCGATGAGCGGCAGTTGGTGGCGTGGCTACCGGAAGCCGATTGGCCCGAGGCGGAGCGGCTGCAGCTGGAGCAGGCCCTGGCGCCTTTGGCCGACACCTTCGGCCTCAGCCTGCCGCCGATCGCCTGGGAGCAACAGGACGACGAAGACTGGAGCCTTAGCTGGAAGCAGCACTGGCAGGCCGACCCCGTGGGCCAGCGGCTGTTGATCCTGCCGGCCTGGCTCGAGCTGCCGCTGGAACACGCTGATCGCTTGGTGATCCGCATGGATCCGGGCAGTGCCTTTGGAACCGGCAGCCATCCCACCACCCGGCTCTGCCTCGAAGCGATTGAGCGGTTGGCCGAGCAGCGGGGAACGCCGGAGCACCCAGACCTGGGCCCGATCCGTGTAGCGGATCTCGGCTGCGGCAGCGGCATCCTCGGCATTGCGGCTCTGCTGCAGGGCGCCAAAAGCGTGGCCGCGGCCGACACCGACTCCCTGGCCGTACGCGCCACCCGCGACAACAGTGGGGTGAGCGGCTTTGCCGATCGCCTCACGGTGGAGCTGGGTTCGGTGGAGCGTCTGGCGGAGCTGCTGGGAGGCCAGCCGGCCGATCTGTTGCTCTGCAACATCCTGGCCCCCGTGATTGAGGCCCTCTGCCCGGCCTTCGACACGGTGCTTGCTGACAGTGGACTGGGTCTGCTCAGCGGCCTGTTGGTGGATCAGGCACCGCGGCTACAACAGGTCTTGGCGGAACAGGGCTGGCAGGCGGAGCTCGCCGCTCAGCGGAGCCAGTGGGGCCTGATGACGATCCGGCGCGCCTAAGAGGCCGCCCGGCAGACCTGAAGGGCAACGCCCCGAATCTGCCGATGTTGCATAAGGCACGCTGATCTGTGCCCAGTGTTCTGATTGGGCTTCGCGGCCAGACGCCCTCAGAACCCCAGAACCACGCCTCGGCGGATGTAGGAAGGATCCGTCCTACGGGCCCGGGAACTTTCCCAGGAGCCTGTGAGCCCCAATCCCTTCCATGGCTTCCTACAAGGTCACCCTCATCAGCGAGGCAGAGGGCCTCAACAAGACCATCGAGGTTCCCGACGACCAGTACATCCTCGACGCCGCTGAAGAGCAGGGCATCGACCTCCCCTACTCCTGTCGTGCTGGTGCTTGCAGCACCTGCGCCGGCAAGATCACCGCTGGCACCGTGGACCAGTCCGACCAGAGCTTCCTGGACGACGACCAGATCGAAGCTGGCTTCGTGCTGACCTGCGTGGCCTACCCCACCAGCGACTGCACCATCAAGACCCACGCCGAAGAAGAGCTGTACTGAGCTCCAGTGGGGCGTGACCCTTCACGCCCCGTCTGTTTCGCTTCACGCCACCACCCTTCGGGGTGGTTTTTTTGTCTTCAAGCGCTTTCCCGCCGTGACCGCTGCTTCCACCTCGGCCTCCACGCCGCCCCAGGTGCAGGCGCTCTATGCCCACGGCACGGAGCACACCAGCCCCGGCGGGCAGTACAGCTTTCGCGTACTCGGGCCCTGCTGCCGCCTGTTTGATCGCGAGGAGCTCCCCTGGCCTTGTTGCCGCATCGCCTGGCGCAGCAAAGAGCCCAGCTGGCGTCGGGTGGGCCGTCGCTTCGTGGCTGATCTGGCGGCCCGTCGCTGCCCCTCCTATGCGGTGGAGCTGCTCCAGCCGGGCTCCCGCCCCACGGTGACGGTGCTCACCCTTTTCTCCCTGAGGCTTTGTGCGCCCCTGCAGGAGTGGTGGTACAGCAAGCAGCCGGCGTCGTTGGAGGCGGAGAACATTGCGCCACCTCAGCCTGGGCAGGTTCAGCCACCGCTATGAGCGTTAGAGGGGCTTGAGAACAGTCTTCGTTGGGGGGTGCGTCGTCCCCACTTCGCTGCCCCCCTCGTTCTGTCGGCTTTGCTCTGTTGCTCCGGCGCAGTGTCTGCTGCTGGATATCCATCGATATCCGGCGACGGAGACGCCTCAACACACAAAAAAGCCCCTGCCGATTGGGCAGGGGCAAAAGTGGTTGTGCGGCGAGCTCAGAGATCAGAAGAACGATCCTGGATCAGAAGTAGATCTTGCCGCCACCCCACTGGGCGCCCTGCACTTTGGGGGCCACCAGGATGAAGCCGGCCATCAGGCGCAGGTCTTCGTCATTGAGGTCGCGCATCTTCACGAACACATCGCTGCTGCGGATGCTGGGGTGCACGTCGGCAATGCTGTACTCGCCGTCGTAGCTGGTGGGGTCCTTCATGTAGTCCACCAGGGCGTCCACGTTGTCGCGGGCGGGGGTGGCCAGGGCCAGGGTCTCAGGATCGAGGCCCACGTTGTGGTTGGTCTTGGTGATGCCGCCGGCGTGGCACTCGCCGCAGCTGCTGTTGAAGATCTTGCGGCCCGCTTTGATCTCTTGTTCGCTGAAGGTCACCGAAGCGCCGTCGGCATTGGCGGGAACGGTGAGCTGGTCAGCGGTCCACTGGGCAGCCTGGGCGGGGCCGGCCAGGCCCACCAGCAGAGCCAGGGGCAGAACCAGCATCCGGGCCAGGGTCCGGAGGGCAGAAGAGAAAGAAGAGGCCATCGAAAAAGCCGGCAAGGTGGCGGTAGAGACCGCGCCAGAGCCCTTGTATCACGGCCGATGGGCCTGCTGGTTGGTGCGGCCCCAGGCACTCACGAACTGTTGCAGCCTCAGCGGTCCTCCGGGGCTACATCCACGCTGAGGAAGTCTTTGGCCAGCTCGGTGTTGGGAAAGATGGCCCGTGCTTCGTTCAGCAGGTCGTCGGGGGTGACGGGATTGCCCGGCACGTAGCGCGGGCTCAGGTGGGTGAGCATCAGTTGTTTCACCCCTGCGGCCAGTGCGGTTTGCGCGGCCATGGTGCTGGTGGAGTGCTGGCGGGCAAACGCCATCTCCGCTTCGGCGTGGGCGAAGGTGCTCTCGTGGATCAGCAGGTCGGCTCCCTGCGCCAGCTCCACGGCCGCTTCACTGAACACCGTGTCGGTGCAGTACACCACGCTGCACCCGGGCCGCTCGGGCCCGCAGAGGCTGGCGCCGTTGATGATCCGGCCGTCATCGAGCACCACCTCGCGGCCGGCCTTGAGTTCGGCGTAGATCGGTCCGGGTGGGATGCCGAGGGCCCGGGCTTGCTCCACGTCAAAGCGGCCGGCCCTGGGTTTCTGGTCCACGCGATAGGCGTAGGCCGGAACCCGGTGGATCAGCTTGGTGCAGCGCACGGTGATGTCGTCATCGTCGAGCAGCAGGGCGCCGCTGCTGGCCGCGTCTTTCACCCGATGGCTGCGCAGCGGGTAGCCGATGCGGGTGGAGGAGGTGCGCAGCACGCCCTCGAGGTAGTCGCGCAGCGGATCGGGGCCGTAGAGGTCGATGCCACTGCAGGTGCCCGCCAGCCCCAGGCTGGCCAGCAGCCCCGGCAGGCCGAACACGTGGTCCCCATGCATGTGGGTGACGAAAATCCTGCGCAGCTGGCTCACCCGCAGCTCGCTGCGCAGGAACTGGTGCTGGGTGCCTTCACCGCAGTCGAACAGCCATAGCTCGGCCCGTTGCGGCAGGCGCAGGGCGACAGCCGACACGTTGCGGCCGCGGGTGGGAACGCCGGAACTGGTGCCGAGGAAGGTGACCTGCACGGCCGGCCGGAGGTCCCCCGGTGTGACTGATCCGATCGTGCCATGGCGCCGCCGGTTGGCACTGGCAGGATGCCCATCCACTCGTCACAATGGCCTGCCTTGCCTGGATGGCCTGCCATGGCTCGCTTGAGACGCCTGCCGCTGGGAGCGCTCCTCGTGCTGGCTCCGCTTCTGGCGCCTCAGGTGGTGATGGCTCGGTCGGCGCAACCCCAGGCGGGCCGCTCCGTTGCCGCCAGCCCGTCGGCTGAACCTGTGCTGCGGGTGTTGGTGGTGCAAGGGCAGGATGCCCGGCTTCGGCCAGCACTCTCGGCGGCAGGGCTGCGGTTGCGGGATGCCCAGGGACGGGTGCTGGAGGAGTTCAGCGGCCAGGTGGTGTTGCAGGCCTCCGCGGATGGCGCCTGGTTGCGGCTGGAGCGTGCCGATGGCTCCGACAACGAGCAATGGCAACTGCGGGAGGTGTGGCTGGAGGCGCTGGCGGGAGCGGAAGAGGCTGATCCTGGAGTCTGGGTTGGCCAGCGCCGCTACCGCGGCCGCCTGCAGCTCATGCCTCAGGGCGGGCAGCTGCAGGTGGTGAACCACGTGCCGCTTGAAACGTATCTGCCCAGCGTGGTGGGTAGCGAAATGCCGGCCAGCTGGCCCCTGGAAGCGCTGCAGGCCCAGGCCGTGGCAGCCCGCACCTATGCCCTCAAGGCCAGAAAGCCGTCGGGGCCCTTCGATGTGCAGGCCACCACCGCCAGCCAGGTGTACAAGGGCGTGGAAGCGGAGACTCCGTCGACCCATGCGGCGGTGCAGGCCACCCGTGGCCTGGTGCTCACGTACAACAACGCCCTGATTGATGCGGTGTTCCACAGCAGCAGCGGCGGCAGCACCGAGAGCAGTGGCGACCTTTGGCCGCGGCAGCTTCCTTATTTGGTGAGCGTGCCGGATTTCGACCAGGCCTCACCGGTGCGCGATTGGCGGCTGCCCCTCAACCAGGCAAAGCTGCGCCAGGCTTTCCCTGAGCTCGGTGGTGCCCTCGGGATCGAGGTGATCGCCACCACGCCCACGGGCCGTGTGCGTCAGGCCCGGGTGGTGGGGCCTTCGGGCCAGCTGGCACTCACGGGTGCCCAACTGCGCAGCCGGCTTGGTCTGAAGAGCACCTGGGTGCGCTTTGAGCTGGCGCCCACGGCTCCTGCTCAGGCTGAACCTGTGCCCCCGGCTTCTGTGGCCGCGCGGCTGCAGAACGCCTTCCAGCACGATTCCGCCACCGGCGCTCCGCCCACGCTGCTGCCACCGCCGCCGCTACCGGCCTTCACCCTGCCTGCCCCATCCACGCGGGCCCCGGAGGTGGTGCAACTCGTAGCTGTGGGCCGCGGCTTCGGCCACGGCGTGGGGATGAGCCAGTGGGGAGCGCTGGCCATGGCGCAGCGCGGCGACTCCTTTGAATCGATCCTCCGGCACTACTACCGGGGAACCTCGCTGCAGCCCTATGCGCAGCTGGCGGGCATGGCCCGTGCTGGGCGAGGCTTAAACGAGGAAGACCCCAAGAACCTGGCTCGCTCGCGTTGATCACTGCTCCGCTGTTGCCGTCGCCGCCGCTGCCGGGCCACCTACTGGTGGCCGCTGATGCGGCGGCGGCGGCGGCGGTGGTGGCGGAACGGTTGGAGCAGGCGCTGCAGCGTGGTGCTGTGCTCGGCCTGGCCACTGGACGCACGATGGAGCCGGTCTATGCCGCCCTGCGGGGCAGGCTCCTGGCCCTGGCGCCAGCGGAGCGTGCGCCGCTCCTGGCCAGGTGGCGCAGCTTCAACCTGGATGAATACGTCGGTTTGGCGGCTGATCATCCGGGGTCGTTTGCGGCGTTCATGCGCCAGCAGCTGGCAGATCCCCTGGCCCTGGCGCCCCGCTGCCTGCAGCTGCCGGATGGCGTCGCCGCTGATCCGGATCAGGAAGCGCGGCGCTACGCGGCGGCCCTGCAGGCCGCCGGTGGCATTGATCTGCAGTTGCTGGGGTTGGGCAGCAATGGCCATGTGGGTTTCAACGAGCCCCCCTGCGGCCCCGAGGCGCCCTGCCGCTGCCTGGAGCTGAGCACCGCCACCCGCCGCCAGAACGCCGCTGCCTTCGGCGGCGACCCGGCTGCCGTGCCGGCCTGGGCGATCACCCTCGGCACCGCCGAGATCCTGGCCGCCCGTGTGTTGCTGCTGGTGGTCACCGGTGAGGCCAAGGCCGAAATTCTGCGCCGCACGCTGCTGGAGCCGCCCTGCCCTGAGGTGCCCGCCAGCTGGCTGCAGCGTCATCCCCGCTTGCAGGTGGTGGTGGACCGGGCGGCAGCGGCGGCACTGCCGCCCGGGTGAACGGGATCAGCGGAGGTCCTGAGCAGCGGAGATCAGATCGCGGTAGGAGCTGCCGTTGAGGATGGAGGCATAGGGCACCACACCGTCATCGCCGCTGGCAGGGCTAATCAGGCCTGTGTTGCCGCGCCCCGCCGATGAGTCGTTGGAGGCAATGGTTCCTTCGCTGCCTGCATCAAAGGTGCTCCAGAGGGCCTCACGGGAGAAGCGACCATTGTTGCGGCGTTTCACATAGGCCGTGCCAGCGAATTCTCCCTGAGAGGACACAGCAGTGAAGGGCATTTGATAGATGCCTTTGCCCGCGTAGAAGATGCCCTCAAAGTGGGTCACATAGGTGTTGGTCTGATCGTTGTTGTATTGGTAGCTCCGTTGGTTTGAGGTTTTCCCGGTGATCGGGTCATAGTCCACCAGCGTGGCAGCTCCGAGGGCTTCGCCCATGGAGCCGAGCTTCTTAACCGCTGGGTCGATCACGGATCGGCCGCCGGCAATCGTGTAGCTCGTTTTGTTGTTCTTCCAGATGCCGAAGGCCGTGTGAGAGGTGGAGTCGTCCTGGTAGGTGAGATTGTGCTGCTCACCGGTCACGGTGTCGAGAACGAAGGCGCTGCTGTCTAGGCCGGTGTTGAGTGTTAGGGCCAGGAATCCGTTGGTGAGTGTGTAGTTGCCGGCCACCAGGCGGCCGCTCCAGCTGTGCAGGAAGGTGTCGGTGGTGGGCCCGCCATCAGGACGAGTGGCGTTGAAGGCTGTGAAGTTTTGATCGTTCGGCGTGCTGGTGAGTGGACCGTCGTAGAGGAAGCCGCGCGTGATGAAGGCCTCCTTGCCATCCACATTGATGGGCTGGCTGTAGGTGCCTGCCAGCTGAATTGAGCGGATTCCGCCAGGCCCTTGGCCGGCTCTGATCGCTCCCGGGCCGTAGATCGAGCTTGAGGGTGCATCCCAGCTCTCGGGCACATCCATCAGCACCCAGGTGCCACTGCCGCTGCCTTGGCTGGTGGAGGCGCCATTGATGCGACCTACATACACGGAGCCCTGGCCTTCGCTCGTGATGTTCCCGGAGGTGCCGGTGATCACATACCGGTTGCGGCCCGGAGCCTGCTTGATGCCCTGTGCACCGTTCTCGGAGCTGGCGCCCGTGCCGGTGTACACAAATGGGCTGTAAAAGTTGGCGGGGCTGAGGATCGTGGGTTGCTGCGCCATGGGGAATGGCAGACGGTGATTCCCAGATGATGTCGCTGCTGTGTCAGATAATCAGCGACTTCATTGTTTCTTCATCCGCCTCCAGATTGCTGGTCACACTGCGCACATCATCGAGCTCATCGAGGGCATCGAGCAGCTTCAGGCAGCCCGCCAGGGCTGCCTGATCTTCAAGTCGGCAGGGGGTGCTGGCGATCCAGCGGTGCTCCCAACTGCTTACCGGCAGCCCCAGGGCTCGCAGGCCATCCTGCAGGGCTTCCAGCTGCTCGAAGGCCCCCAGCACCTCGGCGCCTTCCGGGTCGATCTCGTAGCTGATCACGGCCGGGCCGCCTTGCTCCTCCAGCTCCAGCAGCCGCTCCAGCAGCGTGTCTTCCACCAGGCCCGCCTGTTCCAGCCGCACCACGCTGCGGTGCTCAAACAGGTAGCCCACGCAGCCGGTTTCCCCCAGGTTGCCGCCGTTCTTGTTGAAGGCCAGGCGGATTTCCGCGGCGGCACGGTTGCGGTTGTCGGTGAGGGCTTCGATCAGCACGGCCACACCGCCGGGGCCGTAGCCCTCGTAGCGCACCTCTTCGAACTGATCGGCGCCGCCGCCCCCCTGGCCGGAGCCCTTGGCGATCGCCCGCTCGATGTTGGCGTTGGGCACCCGGGCCGCCTTGGCCTTCTCGATCGCCGTGCGCAGCTGGAAGTTGCCCGCCGGATCGGCGCCGGCCCTGGCGGCCACCATGATTTCGCGGCCCAGGCGGGTGAACACGGCACCACGTTTGGCGTCCACCACCGCCTTGGTGCGCTTGATCTGGGCCCATCGGCTGTGGCCGGCCATGGTTGCTGTGGAGGGAAACGAAGGAAGGGGCGACTCTGGCGGATGGCATCCGGGGCCTTCAGCCGGCGGCTTCCAGCACCAGCCGGGGTTGCAGTCTGCCGGGCTCCTGCACGCGGGCCATCCCCGCCAGGCTGCCCTCCGGGTCCACTACCACCACGGCTGCCTCGCTGGGCCAGCTGGGATCGCAGGCCTGCATGCGGCCGCAGCGCCAGCCCTGCAGCTGCTCCTCCGGCAGCGCATGCCGCGGCAGGTGCGCCAAGGCGTTGAGCGGATCCACCAGCGCCGGCAGAGGCTCCTGCTCTAGCTGCTCCAGGCTCACCGCCTGATCGAGCGAGAAGCCGAGGGCTTCGGTGCGCCGCAGGCTGGCCAGGCAGCCGCCACAGCCCAGGGCTGCGCCCAGGTCGCGCGCCAGGGCGCGGATGTAGGTGCCGGCTGAGCAGGCCACCTCCAGCTCCAGGCGGCCTTGCTCCTGGTCCCAGCCCTGCAGCTGGAGCCGCTCGATCGTTATCGGCCTGGGGGCCAGCTCCACGCTGCGGCCCTCGCGGGCCAGCTTGTAAGCGCGCTCGCCGTTCACGTGCACCGCCGATACGGCCGGTGGCCGCTGCTGGATCGTGCCCCTGAAGGCCTGCAGGGCCTGCTCGAGGTCCGCCGGGCTCAGCTGGGGCCAGGCTTGTTGCTGCAGCACCTCGCCCTCGAGGTCGTCGCTGCTGGTGCAGAGGCCCAGCTGCACCACGCCCCGGTAGGTCTTGTCGCCGCTCAGATACGGCAGCAGCCGGGTGGCGGGCCCCAGGGCGATCGGCAGCACCCCGGTGACGGCTGGATCGAGGGTGCCGCCATGGCCTACCCGCTTGAGCCCGTAGGCCCGCCGCACCCGCGACACACAGCTGTGGGAGCTGAGGCCGGCGGGCTTGTCGAGCACGAGGAAGCCGCAGGTCAAGGCAGGGGAGGCAAGGCTGGCCTGATGCTCCCATTGCGGCGTGCGCCGGCCTCGCCAGGCTTGGGAGCGTGCATGAGCGTCCAGATGGCTGCTGTTTCGAGTCCCAGCGCAGCAGTGTTGCAGCGGCGCCGGGAGCTGGCCTTTCTGGTGTTGGCCGGGCTGTTTCTCGGCACGATGGGGATGCTCAACATCCTTGGACTCACCCGCTTTCTGCAGCTGGGCCGCATCGGCTCCTGGCCGGTGGTGGTGGCGGTGGGAGCGCTCCCGTATCCGATCACGTTTCTATGCACCGATCTGATCAGTGAGATCTGGGGAGAAGAGCGCGCGAGTCAGCTGGTGTGGGTGGGGTTGTTGCTCAACGGCTGGATCGTGCTGATCCTCTGGCTGGGGGGTGTGTTGCCGGGCCTGCCCGGCGCGCCGGAGAGCACCTTCTTCGCGGTGCAGGATTTGGCCTTTGGGGCTGTGGGTGCCTCGATGGTGGCTTACATGGCTGCCCAGTTCACCGACGTGCGCCTGTTCCATTTCTGGAAGCGCTTCAGCGGTGGCCGCGCCCTGTGGCTGCGCAACAACGGCTCCACCCTGGTGAGCCAGCTGGTGGACACCTCGGCGGTGGTGCTGATCAGCCACTACGCCGCCCACGTGCTGCCGGTGAAGCCTGAGCTGCCGGTGCTGCCGCAACTGGCCAGCTTCATCGCCAGTGGGTATCTGTTCAAGCTGCTGGCGGCGTTGGCGGACACCCTGCCCTTTTATTGGCTCACGGCCTGGTTGCGGCGTTGGTTGGTGGTGCCGGGGGAGGGCAGTGAATTAGGTCCGGCTTTGGGTTCACCACTACGGTGAGCAGCCATGAGCCCTACCGCCACCCTCTCCCTCGATCACTTTCTCGCGGGAGGCTTTGATCTGCGCTGCCAGCTGGCCGACCACCTGTCCATGGAGCTGCAGGAGCTGGAGCGGCGCCTGCCCCTGGCTGTCGATGATTTGGCCGCTGCCCATCCCGGCGCTTTTGATCCGGAGCGGGCGGAGGCCTTCTATGAAACGGCCGTAGGCACCGGTCATTTGCTGGAGCTGGCTGCCTGGCACCTCAGCAGCGCCGACTACATCGCCGACACACTGAGGCTCCAGCAGCAGTTCGCCCGCGGCCACGTGCTCGATTTCGGCGGCGGGATCGGTACCCATGCCCTCGGGGCGGCGGCACTGCCCCAGGTGGAGGCGGTGTGGTTTGTGGATCTCAACCCTGAAAATCGCCGCTTCGTGGAGGCGCGCGCTGAACGCTTTGGGCTGCAGCACAAGCTCCGCTGTTTCCGGGATCTGGACGCGCCTCAGCTGCCCAGCCACTTCGACACGATCGTGTGCCTTGATGTGCTGGAGCATCTCAACGATCCGAGCGCGCAGCTGGAGCAGTTCGCCGCTCGGATGACGCCTGAGGCCACGGCATTGCTGAACTGGTATTTCTTCAAGGGGCACAACGGTGAATACCCCTTCCACTTCGACGACCCTGCACTGGTGGAGTGCTTCTTCCGCACGCTGCAGAGCCGATTTCTGGAGGTGTTTCACCCCTTCTTGATCACCACCCGGGCCTACCGGTTGCTCTGAAGCGGCACACACCCGCACACAACAAAGCCGGCGCCACGGCGCCGGCTTGAGGGCCTGAGGGTTCAGGCGATGGTTGGCAGCTGAACTCAGCCGACCGCCACGTTGATGCGCTTACGGGTGCGCAGGCCACGCTTGATGGTGTCGAAGCTCACCACGCCATCCACGAGGGCGAACAGGGTGTCGTCGGCACCGCGGCCCACGTTCACACCGGGGAGCACAGAGGTGCCGCGCTGACGGATCAGGATCGAGCCGGCGTTGACGGCTTCGCCGCCGTAGCGCTTCACGCCCAGGCGCTTGGAGTTGGAATCGCGGCCGTTGCGGGTGGAGCCGGTGCCTTTCTTATGGGCCATGGTTCAGAGGAGAGTTGGGTTGAGGAACGCTGCGGCTGATCAGGCCAGGGCTTTGCCGCCCACGCTGATGGACTTCACCATCACGCGGGTCAGTTCCTGACGGTGACCGTTCTTGCGGCGGGTCTTCTTCTTGGGGCGCATCTTGTACACGATCACCTTGGGACCGCGGCGATGCTCCATCACCTGCAGTTCCACGGTGGCGCCCTTCACGTAGGGCTGGCCCACATTGGCGGCCTTGCCGTCGTTCACCAGGAGCACGTTCTCCAGGGTGAGGGTGCTCTCGACCTCAGCGTTGATGCGGTTGAGGTCGTAGTAGCGGTTGGGCTGAACCCACACCTGGGTGCCGGAGGTCTCAACGATGGCGTAGGGACCGGTGCTGGGAGTCGTGCTCATGGCGTTATGGGCGTGGACAGGCTGACGTGAGCGACCGGAGGGACGCCCTGTCATTTCGGCCTGCCGCACGGCAATCGAAAGACAAACAATGATCTTCCCCTTTTGCCCTCCGACCCGTCAACACTGGGTGCGTTGCCAGGCCCCGATCGCGGCGGATGTCACAGCCGGCCCTCACGATTGCCTCGCTGTTGCCGGATCCGCGCGTGGAGCGGGCTTGTCGCAGCTGGCTCAAGGGTGGCCGCTATCAGTTGGAGGACCTCGGCTCTCTCGCTGATCCGATCCGAGAGCTGCAACAGCAGCGTGAACGGTTTGATGTGGTGCTGCTGCAGCAGGGTGTGCACCCGCCCGAGGTCTATGAGGAGCTGCGCCAGCAGGGCTTGCTCTTGCCTGCGGTGGTGATCGGCGAGGTGAGCGGCCGCGTGGAGTACCACGAGGCTGAAGTTCATCTCCCCCAGGACCAGCTCGAGCAGATCGCTTACAGCGTGGATGCGGCGGTGTCGCGCTTTCTGCGTCGCGGCATGCAGGCCACGTCGGCGGGGGTGGGCGAAGGGTCGGGGGCCGATACGCCCGAGCGCTGGCGTCTGCCCAATCGTCTCAAGGGGCGGCTGGGTTATCTGGGGGTCTTTTACAAACGCGATCCCTCCCTGTTCCTTCGCAATCTCCCTCAGGAGGAGCGCGAGGAGCTGCTGCGGTCGCTCAAGCGCAGCTACCGCGATGTGCTGATCGGCTACTTCCGCGATCCGGCCGCTGCCAACCAGGCGATTGAGAGCTTCGTGCACTCCGCCTTCTTCTGTGATCTACCGATCAACAAGGTGGTGGAGCTTCACGTCGATCTGATTGACGCCTTCTGGAAGCAGCTCAAGCTGGAGGGGCACAAGAACGACTTCCTTCAGGACTATCGCCTCGCCCTGCTCGATGTCATGGCCCATCTCTGTGAGATGTACCGCCGCTCGGTGCCTCCCGATTTGCCCCTTGGAGGTTCCGAATCATCCGAGGAAGCCAGCCAATCCCCATCTCAGGAGGTGATCTAGATGAGCCCGCGCAAGACCTACATCCTCAAGCTGTATGTGGCAGGTAACACGCCCAACTCGATGCGGGCGCTCAAGACCCTGCGCAACATTCTCGATACCGAGTTCCAAGGGGTCTATGCCCTCAAGGTGATTGATGTGCTGAAGAATCCGCAGCTGGCGGAAGAGGACAAGATCCTCGCGACCCCCACCCTGGCCAAGATTCTGCCGCCACCGGTGCGCCGGATCATCGGTGATCTCTCGGATCGGGAGCGGGTGTTGATCGGCCTCGATCTTCTCTACGAGGAGCTCAGCGATGAGGCTTTGAGCGAACCCTATGGCGAGGAGGAGGACCCAGGCGGATTGCTTTAGCCGCAACGCAGCAGTGCGTGATCACCCCTGTTCATTCACGAAGACCCCTCTAGATTTCCTTCAGGCCAACCCGTTCCATGCAGGACCCCTCCGCCACCAACCATGCTCTCTCCTCGGTGCAGAAGCTGCCCACCGGGATCGAGGGGTTTGATGACATCTGTCAGGGTGGCCTGCCGATCGGGCGTTCCACGCTGATCAGCGGCACCTCCGGTACCGGTAAGACGGTGTTCTCGCTGAATTTTCTTTACAATGGGATTCGGCAGTTTGATGAGCCCGGGATCTTCGTCACCTTTGAAGAGTCGCCGCTCGATATCCTCCGCAACGCCGCCAGCTTCGGCTGGAACCTGCAGGAAATGGTGGAGCAGGACAAGCTCTTCCTGCTCGATGCGTCGCCCGATCCAGAAGGTCAGGATGTAGCGGGCAGCTTCGATCTCTCCGGCCTGATCGAGCGCATCAACTACGCGATCCGCAAATACAAGGCACGCCGGGTGGCGATCGATTCGATCACTGCCGTGTTTCAGCAATACGACGCCGTGTCGGTGGTGCGCCGGGAGATCTTCCGCCTGATCGCGCGCTTGAAGGAAATCGGTGTGACCACGGTGATGACCACCGAGCGCATCGACGAATACGGCCCGATCGCCCGCTATGGGGTGGAGGAGTTCGTGAGCGACAACGTGGTGATTCTGCGCAACGTGCTCGAAGGGGAGCGGCGCCGCCGCACCGTGGAGATCCTCAAGCTGCGCGGCACCACCCACATGAAGGGGGAATTCCCCTTCACGATGGGGTCCCACGGCATCAGCATCTTCCCGCTGGGGGCGATGCGCCTCACCCAGCGCAGTTCGAATGTGCGCGTGAGCTCCGGGGTGCCGCGGCTCGATGAGATGTGCGGCGGCGGCTTCTTCAAGGATTCGATCATCCTGGCCACCGGCGCCACCGGCACGGGCAAGACCCTGCTGGTGAGCAAGTTTGTTGAGAACGCCTGCGCCAACAAGGAGCGGGCGATCCTGTTTGCCTACGAGGAGTCGCGGGCTCAGCTGCTGCGCAACGCCACCAGCTGGGGCATCGATTTCGAGCAGATGGAGCGCGATGGTCTGCTCAAGATCATCTGCGCCTATCCCGAATCCACGGCCTTGAGGATCACCTGCAGATCATCAAAACCGAGATCGGCCAGTTCAAGCCCTCGCGCATGGCGATCGATTCGCTCTCAGCGCTGGCCCGTGGGGTGAGTCACAACGCCTTCCGCCAGTTCGTGATCGGTGTGACCGGTTATGCCAAGCAGGAGGAGATCGCCGGCTTCTTCACGAACACCTCCGAGGAGTTCATGGGCAGCCACTCGATCACCGATTCCCACATCTCCACGATCACCGACACGATCCTGCTGCTGCAATACGTGGAGATCCGCGGTGAGATGGCCCGCGCCTTGAACGTGTTCAAGATGCGCGGCTCCTGGCACGACAAGGGCATCCGCGAGTTCATGATCACGGGCAATGGCCCTGAGATCAAAGATTCCTTCTCCAACTTCGAGCGGATCATCAGCGGTGTGCCCCACCGCATCAACACCGATGAGCGCAGTGAGCTGTCGCGCATCGTTCAGGGCGTCACCAGCGACGAGCGCCTGTAATCCCCAGCCTCTAGATCAGCTCCAGGCTGCGGCTGGCACGCTCGGCCTCGATGCGCAGCTCGCTGTCGTCGGCCTGCTCCAGGGGCAGATCGAACCAGAAAGTGGTGCCTACCCCCAGCTCGCTCACCATGCGCACCTGGGTGCCGTGCTTCTCGAGGATGCCGCGCACGATCGACAGACCGAGGCCCGTGCCCACTTCCGTGTGCACGGCATTCTCCACCCGGTAGAAGCGCTCAAAGATGCGCTGCTGGTCTTCGCGGGAAATCCCGGATCCGGTGTCAGCAATTTCCACCCGTAGGCGTGGCAGCGGTGCCGTGAGTGCGCAGGTGGGGCTGTCACCCGTGGCTTCGGTGCTGGGGTCGATCAGGCAGGTGTCGGGCCAGGGGTAGGCCCGCAGCATCAAGCGTCCGCCGCTGGCGGTGAACTTGAGGCCATTGCCCACCAGGTTGTCGAACACCTGCAGCAACAGATCCCAGTTGCCCCGTACCCGCGGCAGCTGCTCGTCTACCTCCAGCGAGAGCTCCACTCCCTTGTCCTGAGCATTGAGGCGGTAGTTGCGCAGGGTTTGTTCCATGGCCGGACGCAGCTCCACAGGCTCCATGCTCCAGGTGCGATCGCTCTCCAGCCGGGAGAGATCGAGCACATCGTTCACCAAGCGGGTGAGGCGATCGGTTTCGGCGTTGGCAATCGCGAGGAACTCCTTGCGGTCTTCTTCGCTCAGTTGATCGCCGAGGTCGTGGAGGGTTTCCACGTAGCTCTTGATGTTGAACAGTGGCGTGCGCAGTTCGTGCGACACATTGCTGATGAAACGGCTCTGGGCTGCATTCAGCTCCACCTCGCGGGTGAGGTCTTGCACCGTGACGGCGATGCCTTTGAGGCTCTCGCCACTCACATCCCGCACCGACTGCAGCACGATGCGCAAGGTGCGGGCTGGTTCGCCAAAGCTGCAGCGCACATCGCTGCTGTCGCGCTCCCCGCTCAGCAGCGTTTCCAGGGGCGTTTGCAGTTCCATGGCCAGCACATCCGGCAGTTCCTGCCCCACCAGCGCCCCTTCCAGCTTGCGGCCTTCCCAGCGGAACAGCCGGCGGGCGGTGGGATTCACCAGCACCACCCGGCCTTCGGCATCGAGCAGCAGGGCGCCATCGGCCATGGTGGCGATCAGCGATTGCTGCTTCACCTGGGCGGCGGTGAGCTCTTCGATGTTCGCTTCGTTGTAAGCCTCGAGCTGGGAGGCCATGTCGTTGAAGCCTTCCAGGAGTTCGCCGAGTTCACCGCCCACCGGCAGGGCGATGCGGGCTTCGAAATCGCCGCTGGCGATGGAGCGCACACCCCGAAGCAGCTCCTTCACCGGTTGGGTGATGGTGAGGGCGTTGAACACCGCCCCCAGGATCACCAGCACCCAGATCGAGATGAATACCGCCACCGTTACCTCACGGCTGAGGGCGGCGCTGGCCAGGGCGGCCTCGTTGGGGTTGATGCCCAGGGCCAGCACGCCCAGGTAGCGATCGCCGGCCACCAGCGGCACGAACACATCCGTCACCTGTCCATCCGGGCTGAGGTGCTGGCGGATCAGGGGGTTCTGGGGACGGCGGGCCAGATCGGCCGGTAGCTCTAGCCGGCGGCTGAGCAGCAGTTCACTGCCGCCGCTGCTGCCGCTGATCGGGATCCCGAGGTAGATCACCCCGTCGGGATCGGCGAAAAAGATGTAGCGAAGGCTCCGGCTCGATTTCCAGAAGCGTTCGGCCACCGCCGCCAGTTCGCGGTCGTTGCCTTCCGCCACCAGGGGGGTCACGTTGGCAGACAGCAGCAGGCCCAGATCGCGGGCGAAGCGGGTGTCGCTCATGCGCACATCCGCCTGAATGCCATTGAGGGCAAAAAAGCAGATGCCCGCCATCACCAGGCTCACCACCAAGGTGGCCGCAGCGAGCAGCTTGGTTTGCAGGCTGAATTCAGCCCACCAGCGGGCCAGCCGCTGCCACCAGCTCATCGGCTGCGCACCTGATGGCCAATGTCGCGGCGGAAGGTCATCCCCTCGAACTGCACCTGAGCCAGGCCGGTGTAAGCCCGCTCGAAGGCGTTGTCAAAGGTGTCGGCCTGGGCCACCACCGCCAGCACGCGCCCACCGCTGCTGAGGCAGCGGCCATCGGCCTGGCGCTGGGTGCCGGCATGGAACAGCTGCAGATCGTTGGCGGGTTGGAGCGTGGTGGTGATCGCATCGCCCTTGCGGATCTCGCCCGGGTAACCCTGGGCGGCGGCGATCACGCAGGCGCTGCACAGGGGGGCGATGCTTAGGGCCGGAGCCTGATCCAGGCTGCCGTTGGCACAGGCCAGCAGCACGGCCGCCAATTCAGGCCCCAGCAGGGGCATCAGCGTTTCGCATTCCGGATCGCCGAAACGGCAGTTGAACTCGATCACGCTGGGGCCGTGTTCGGTGAGCATCAGGCCCGCATAGATCACCCCCTGGTAGCGGATGCCGCGGCTGTTCAAGGCCGCCAGGGTGGGCTCCAGCACCAGCTGGCGCACCTGCTCGAGCCCCGCGGCATCGAGCAGCGGTGCCGGTGCATAGGCACCCATGCCGCCGGTGTTGGGTCCGGTGTCGCCTTCGCCGATGCGCTTGTGGTCCTGGGCGGGGGGCAGCAGCACCATGCGCTCGCCATCGGTAAGGGCGAACACCGACACCTCGGGACCGTGGGTGCGCTCCTCGAGCACCAGCGAAGCGCCGGCGCCGAAGCGGCCTTCGAAGATCTCCTCAATGGCGCTGCGGGCTTCCTCAAGCGTTTCGGCCACGGTGACGCCCTTGCCGGCCGCCAGACCATCGGCTTTCACCACCAGCGGCTTGTCCTGGGCTTCCAGGGCGGCCAGGGCCTCCTCGCGGCTGTTGGCCTTCCAGTAGCCGGCCGTGGGCACTCCGGCCTCCACCATCAGCGCCTTGGCCCACTGTTTGCTGGCCTCCAGCTGAGCGCCGTCAGCGCCGGGGCCAAACACGGGGAAGCCGGCGGCGCGAAGCTTGTCGGCCAGGCCTGCGGCCAAGGGAGCCTCCGGACCCACCACCACCAGCTCCACGCCGTGCTCCCGGCAGGCCGCCAGCAGGCCGTCGTGGTCGTGTTCAGCGATGCTGAGCTGCTGGCACCCCTCCAGCTCCTGGGTGCCGCCATTGCCGGGGCTCACCCACACCTGCTTCACGCCGTGGCTGCGGTTCAGGGCCCAGGCCAGGGCGTTCTCGCGGCCACCACCACCCACCACGAGCACGTGGGCAGGGCTCACTCCGGGGGTGGCAGTGCTCATGGGGCAGCTTGAAACGGTGTTGACTCCAGCTGACTCCCCTAGGTTGAGGCCAAGAGGACTGCCGCTGGTGCCATCCCTTCTTTACACGCCGGTGGTGACCCGCTTGAGGCTGCGTTGGGCCCTGCCGCTGTTGCTAGCGCTGACAGCCTGGCTCGGCGCCAGTCCCGCCCTGGCGCAGCAGGAGCTGTTCATCCTGCGGGTGATCGGCGGCTTTTTTGAACCCAAGGCGCCGGTGCCCGATCCCGGGCCCTCAGCCCCGCCTGTGCCCGGCAGCATGCCGGAGGTGCAGTTCCAGGAGCTGCTGGTGAAGGGCGACCTGGCGGCCCTGAACCAGGCCTGTGTGGAAGCCGATGGCTTTGGCTTCACCAAACGCCTGCAGCTGCTGCAGGCCCGCTTGTTGGCGATGGCTCCAGCGCCCCAGCCCTTTCAAACGGTGCTGGTGAATGCCAATGCCTTGCTCAGTTGCCGTGCGCCGGATGCGGCGCTGCTGGTGCTCAATCGCTTCAGTCCCGAGCCGGGGCTGGAACGGGATCAATGGTTGGTGCAGCGCTGGCGGGCGGCCCAGGCCGGACTTCACCATGGCCTGGCGGCGGAAACGCTGGAGGAGCTGGCCAAGGGCAATGCCGCCAGCTTGGAAACCCTCGCCCTACCGCTCAAGCTCCGCGACGACGGCACGATCGCCACCCGCCCAGGCCTGGATGTGTATGCCGATCATCTGTTGGTGCTGGGTCGCCGCCGTGATGCCGCCGCGGCGCTGCTGGCGGGTCAGATGCCCGGCAAGCCGATGGCCGAGCGGCTGAAGCAGGCTGTGGCGCTGCTGAACCAGATGCCCTTGCAGGAGCGTGACCAGCTGCTGGAGCGGGCGTTGGATCAGGCGGCAGCAGCGGAGGCCTGGGGTCTGGCGATTGAGCTGCTCGAGCAGCAGCGGGCCCTGCTGGTGGCGGAAGGTGTGGAGGCCAGTCGCCCCCGCGAACGCCTGGAGCGCCTCAGCCAACGGGTTGATGACGCTTACAGCGCCTGGCAGCTGGCACGGCAGGATCCTGAACAGAGTGAGCGCACCGCGGAGCTGCAGCAACAGCTGCGCAGCCCCCGTGGCCCCGGCGGTCATGCCGCCGTACTGCTCGCCACTCCCTCCACCGCTTCACCCCGTCCGCCGCAGCCATGACCAGCTACAGCCTTGGATCGCTGCTCTATGAGGGCAAGGCCAAGCGGGTGTTCGCCACCGATCAGGCCGATCTGGTGGCGGTGGAATACAAAGACGACGCCACGGCCTTCAACGCCCTGAAAAAAGCCCAGTTGGCGGGCAAGGGCGAGCTCAATTGTCAGATCTCGGCGCGGTTGTTTGAGCTGCTAGAGCGCGAAGGCATCCCCACCCACTACCTGGCGCTGCAGGAGCCCAACTGGATGCTGGTGCGTCCGGTGCAGATCGTGCCGGTGGAGGTGGTGGTGCGGAACACGGCCTTCGGCTCTCTGTGCAAGCAGATGCCAATAGAGCCGGGCACACCCCTCGATCCTCCCCTGCTCGACCTCTATTACAAGGACGACGCCTTCGGGGATCCTCTGCTCACCGATGCCCGTTTGGAGCGGTTGGGGTTGCTGACACCGGCCCAGCGCCAGGAGCTGGAGCGCCTGGCCATGGCCGTGAACAGCTGCCTGCGCCAGTTCTTCGCCGGGATCGCTCTGCAGCTGGTGGATTTCAAGATCGAGCTGGGGTTCACCACCGATGGAGCCCTGGTTGTGGCCGATGAGATCAGCCCCGACACCTGCCGGCTCTGGGATCTGCAGGTGAGTGATGCCAGCGATCGCATCCTCGATAAAGACCGCTTCCGCCAGGACCTCGGCGGTGTGGTGGAGGCCTACGGGGAGGTTCTCAAACGGGTCCAAGGCGCCTGTCCTTCACCCCGTTCGGGCAAGTAAGTTCGGCGGAATTTGCGGCTTGTCCGCACTCTTGCTGGATTCATGGTCGCCACCCCTCACGGTTTGAGCCGCGCGCTGCGCCTTCGTGGCTCCCTCGGGTTGGCCGCCATCCTGCTGGCTGGTGCTCCGGCCCTGGCCCAGGAGCAGGAGGCCGCACCATCAGCCACGCCTGAGGCGAGTCCGCCGGCGGAGAGCATCGCTCCGCCGGCCAAGCCTGAGCCGAAGGTGCTGATCAGCGAGGTGGTGGTCAAGGGCATCGAGGGCCACCCCGAGCAGGAGCGCCTCGAGATTGCCGTGTACGACGCCATGGCGACCCGGCCTGGCACCCAGGTGACCCGCAGCGAGCTGCAGAACGATCTCTCGGCGATTTACGCCAGCGGCTGGTTCTCCGATGTGCGCATCCAGCCGGTGGATGGCCCGTTGGGGGTGCAGTTGGTGGTGACGGTGGTGCCCAACCCGGTGCTCACCGAGGTGGAGCTCGAGGGCATCGGGCCGAAAACGAAGATGCCCCCCTCCCTGATCCCGGACATCTTCGCGGCCGATTACGGCAAGACCCTCAACCTCAACACCCTGCAGGCCCGCATCGGTGAGCTTCAGAAGTGGTATGCCGATCAGGGCTATTCCCTGGCTCGGGTGAGTGGTCCCACCCGGGTGAGCCCGGAAGGTGTGGTGTTGCTGCAGGTGCGCGAGGGCACCGTGGCCGGCGTGGAGGTGCAGTTCCTCAACAAGGAGGGCGAAGCCACCAACGACAAGGGCCAGCCCATTCGCGGCAAAACCAAGCCCTGGGTGGTGACCCGTGAGGTGTCGATCAAGCCCGGCGATACCTTCAATCGCCGCCAGCTCGAAGACGACATCAAGCGCCTCTACGGCACTGGCCTGTTCGGCGACGTGAAGGTGACCCTGCGCCCTGTGGCAGGGAACCCCGGCGAAGTGACCATCGTGCTCGGCATTGTCGAGCAGTCAACTGGTTCTCTCTCTGGTGGATTGGGTTACAGCCAGGCTCAGGGCGTTTTTGGTCAGGTGCAACTGCAGGACAGCAATCTGCGAGGGCGAGCTTGGGATCTGGCAGTGAACTTCACTTATGGTCAGTTTGGTGGGCTTGGGGACGTTTCTTTTACAGACCCCTGGATCAAAGGCGATAAGTACCGAACAGCCTTCAGGGCGCGAGTCTTCTTTAGCAGAGAGGTGCCTCAGATATTCCAAAGTCAAGATAATGGAACTATTAATACCGTCTCTGATGTTTCGAATGGATTCTTTAAGGCTCCTGCCAACGCAACTGCTTATAATATAAATAGCAAAAATAATCCTACGGGCACGTCGTTTGGATCAATTTCCAAGGCTGAAAAGGCTGATCCGGGTCTTAACTGGTTTGACCTTGACAACAATTCAATCGCTATTCAGCGTATCGGGGGTAACGTTCAGTTTGTGCGGCCTTTGAACGGCGGTAACCCGTTCAAGCGAGCTGTTTGGAATGTTGTTGTTGGATTTAGTGGTCAAGAAGTGACGCCATTGAACTTCGGTGGCGAGTCGATGCCTTATGGGGTCAGTACCAATGGGCTTCGTAAGGGAAGAGCTCAGGTTAAAGACGTTATCTGTATCGCTTTTAACTGCGCTTCTAAGAATCAGCTTGTCGGGGTTCGCGTGGCCGCTACGATGAACAACCTTAACGATCCTCGCAATCCAACGTCTGGTAATTTTCTCAGTCTTGGTACAGAGCAGTTTATCTCGATTGGAGAGGATTCTCCTACATTTAATCGTCTTCGCGCGAGCTACACATATTACATCCCTGTAAACTGGTTGAAATTCTACAAAGGCTGTCGGCCGAAGCCCGGGCAAAAAGAAGACTGCAAGCAGGCTTTGGCTTTTCAGGTGACCGCTGGAACAAACGTCGGACAGTTGCCGACGTACGAAGCTTTCTGTCTTGGGGGATCTAACTCGGTTCGTGGTTACTTTGATTGTGATCTGGGTGTAGGAAAGAGCTTTGGCGAGGCAACAATTGAATATCGTTTCCCGATTTTCAGTATTATCAGTGGCGAGGTTTTTCTTGACGGAGGTACTAGTTTTGGTAGCCAGGCCAATGTTCCGGGTAATCCAGGAGAGCTGTTGCTAAAGCCTGGTCAGGGCTTCTCGGTGGGTACGGGTCTGATCGTGACCACTCCTGTGGGTCCGCTGCGTTTGGAAGTGGCGAGCCGGGATTTCACCGGTCAGTGGCGTTTCAACCTCGGTGTGGGTTGGAAGTTCTGAGCAGCAGCGTGAGCATCTGGCCCAGCGATTACTCCCAGGCCTGGACCCTGGCAGCAGCGGTGGAGCGCTCCGGCGTGGGGCTCCACAGCGGGGCTACCGCGCGGCTGCGGTTGGAGCCGTTTGAGCAGCCGGGCTATTGGGTGGCCTGGCTCGATGACCCCAGTGCTCCCCCCCAGCGCCTGCATCCCGAGCAGGTGTGCGAAACCCAGCTCTGCACGGCTCTGCAGCTTGATCAGCGGCGCCTCGCCACCGTGGAGCACCTCCTGGCGGCCCTGGCTGGGGTGGGCATCACCTCAGCGCTGCTGCTGGTGGATGGCCCTGAAATTCCTCTGATGGATGGCTCAGCCCAGCCTTGGGTGGAGGCGATTGCCGAAGTGGGCCTCAAGCCTCTGGCTGCACGCGCTCAGGCGCCGGTGCTGGCTGCCCCCATCACTCTGCAGCAGGGCCAGAGCTTCGCCACGGCCCTTCCCTCGGAGTGCTTGCGGGTGGCCGCAGCAATTGAGTTTCCCCAGGCCGCCATCGGGCGCCAGCTCTACAGCTTGGAGCTCACACCCCAGGCGTTTGTGCAGGAGATTGCACCGGCGCGCACCTTTGGCTTCAAGCACCAGGTGGAGCAGCTTCTGGCGGCGGGCCTGATCAAAGGCGGCGCCCTTGATAACGCCTTGGTATGTGATGGCGACGGCTGGGTGAACCCGCCCCTGCGCTTTGCCGATGAACCGGTGCGCCATAAGCTCCTTGACCTGTTGGGGGATCTCGCCTTAGCGGGGCTGCCCCAGGCCCAGGTGTTCGCCTTCCGCGGCTCCCACGGGTTGCACACGGCCCTGGCGGCCGCCCTGGTTTCTTCGAACTGACCCCCTTGACTGCTACCCCCTCAGCAACGGCACCGGTGCTCACCAGTGAGCAGATCCAGGGTTTGCTGCCCCATCGCTATCCCTTCGCGCTGGTGGATCGGGTGATTGAGCATGAGCCGGGCAAGCGGGCTGTGGCGATCAAGAACGTGACCTTCAACGAGCCTCAATTTCAGGGGCATTTCCCGGGGCGGCCGTTGATGCCCGGTGTGCTGATTGTGGAAGCCATGGCCCAGGTCGGTGGTCTGATCGTCACCCAGATGCCGGATCTCCCGAAGGGCTTGTTTGTGTTTGCCGGGATCGATGGTGTGCGCTTTCGCCGGCCTGTGGTGCCCGGTGATCAGCTGGTGATCAGCTGTGAACTGCTCAGCCTCAAGCGCCAGCGCTTCGGCAAGGTGAAGGCTGAGGCGAAGGTGGATGGGGAACTGGTCTGCGCCGGAGAGCTGATGTTCTCCTTGGTGGACTGAGCCGCGCCGTGATGTCGTCTCTCGCCATGGAAACCAACACCGGCGAAACCAGGATTCATCCCACGGCGGTGGTAGATCCCCGCGCCCAGATCGATGCGGATGTGGACATCGGCCCCTATGCGGTGGTGGGCCCTGAGGTGTGCATCGGTGCCGGCAGTCGCATCGGCCCCCACGTGGTGCTCGATGGGCGGGTGCGGATGGGCCGCGGCAACCGCATCTTTCCCGGGGCCTGCATTGGTGCTGAACCCCAAGACCTCAAGTACAACGGTGCGTCCACCGAGGTGGTGATCGGTGATGACAACGCCATCCGCGAGTGCGTGACCATCAACCGGGCCACCCATGACGGTGAGCAGACCCGGATCGGTAGCGGCAATCTGCTGATGGCCTACAGCCATCTCGGCCACAACTGTCTGTTGGGTGACCGCATCGTGATCGCCAATGGTGTGGCGGTGGCCGGCCATGTGGTGATCGGCGATCGCGCCATCATTGGTGGCGTGCTCGGGATCCACCAGTTCGTGCACATCGGCACGATGGCGATGGTGGGAGGCATGAGCCGCATCGATCGCGATGTGCCGCCCTACGCGATCGTGGAAGGCCACCCTGGCCGTTTGCGGGGGCTCAACCGCATCGGCATCAAACGCAGCGGCTTGGCCGAGCTCGATGGCGGTGCCCAGGCCAAGCAGTTGCAGCAGGTGTGGGCAGAGCTCTACCGCAGCGACGCGGTGCTGGCCGATGCGCTGCAACAGGTGCGTCAGCAGACGCTCTTCCCGCCCGCTGAAACGCTGGTGAGCTTCCTGGAAGCGTCCATTGGTCCCGGTCGCCGCGGTCCGCTGCCTGCTGGCCGTTCATGAAGCGGCTGCTGATCAGCACCGGTGAAGTCTCCGGTGATCTGCAGGGTGGGCTACTCGTGGCTGCCTTGCGGGAGGAGGCCCAGCGGCGCCAGCTGCCCCTGGAGATTGCCGCCCTCGGTGGGGCGCGCATGGCTCAAGCGGGAGCCACCCTGTTGGCCGACACCACCCCGATGGGCTCCATTGGCCTGTGGGAAGCCCTCCCCTTGGTGCTGCCCACCCTGCAGGTGCAGCGCCGGTTGAGCCGTTGGCTGAAACGCCATCCCCCCGATGCGCTGGTGCTGATCGACTACATGGGTGCCAATGTGCGCCTGGGCCTGAAGGTGAAGCGACGCTTCCCTCGGGTGCCGATTTTGTATTACATCGCCCCTCAGGAGTGGGCTTTCCGCGTGGGGGAGGGCGGCTCGACTCGGCTGATCGGCTTCACCGATCGAATCCTGGCCATCTTTCCCGAGGAGGCGCGCTTCTATGCCGCCCGTGGCGCCCAGGTCACCTGGGTGGGTCACCCACTGCTCGATACCCTGACCGACCTTCCCAGCCGCGAGGCGGCGCGCTCCCAGCTCGGGCTGGAACCCCATGAGCGCCTGCTCCTGCTGTTGCCGGCCTCACGCAAGCAGGAGCTGCGCTACCTGCTGCCACCCCTGGCCGCTGCCGCGGCTGAGCTGCAACGCCGCTGCCCCGGGCTGCGGGTGATGGTGCCGGCGGGGCAGGCAGCCTTTGAGCCCGTGCTCGAGGCCATGCTGGCGGAGGCGGGCGTGCAGGCCACCGTGGTGCCCGCCGCTCAAGCCGATGCGTTGCGCCCCATCCTCTGCGCTGCGGCGGATCTGGCGCTGAATAAGTCGGGCACTGTGAACCTGGAGTTGGCCCTGCGGGGGGTCCCCCAGGTGGTGGCTTATCGCGTCAGCCGGCCCACCGCCTGGGTGGCCCAGCATCTGCTGCATTTCCAGGTTGATCACATCTCGCCGGTGAACCTGGTGCTGCAGGAGCGGCTGGTGCCCGAACTGCTCCAGGATGCATTCAACGCTGAGGCCGTGGTGCGTGAGGCGCTGCCGCTGCTTGATGACCCCCAGGCCCGACAACGGGTCGCCGAGGGCTATCAGCGCTTGCGTTTGGCCCTGGGGGAGCCGGGCGTCACCCGCCGTGCCGCCGCTGCCATCCTGGATGCTCTTCCTCCGGCTGCTTCCGCTTGATCAAGCGCGTTGTTCCTCTTCTGATGGCTGGGCTGCTGCTGCTCTGGCCGTTGGCGCCGGCCCACGCAGCTGTGGAGGAGGCGGTGCTGGCTGGGGGCTGTTTCTGGTGCCTTGAGCATGACCTCGAAAAGCTGCCGGGGGTGCTGAGTGTGGAGAGTGGCTACAGCGGTGGCAGCCTTCGTAACCCCACCTATCGCCAGGTGAGTGGCGGTGGCACCGGTCACCAGGAGGTGGTGCAGGTGCGTTTCGATAACGCCAAGATCAGCTACCCCACCCTGCTGCGGGCCTACTGGCGCAATGTGGATGCGCTGGATGGCGGCGGTCAGTTCTGTGATCGCGGCAGTTCCTACCGGCCGGTGATCTTTACCGAGGGAGCAACGCAGAAGCAGCAGGCCGAGGCGAGCCGCAAGGCCGCGGCTCAGGAGCTGGGCAAGCCGGTCTCGGCGATCCGGGTGCAGATCAAGCCCCTCAGCCGTTTCTGGCCGGCGGAGGGCTATCACCAGGATTACGCCGAGCGCAACAGCGTGAAATACAACTACTACCGCTGGGCTTGCGGCCGTGATCGGCGCCTGGATCAGCTCTGGGGATCGAACGCACGCAGCCGCTCCCCATGGGTGTCTGCTCCCTGACCTGTCAGTCGTCCGGTCCGGCCGGGCAATTCGAAGGAAAAGCTGAAGACCCCTGCGGCCCTTTTGGCCTGTTTTTGAGTGGTGGAGCGGGTTTCCGCCCTTTTTTCTCTCGGCAGAGTCACTTAGCGTTGATCTGACGCGAGCGGAGGTGTGTGTATGTATCTGCTGACGATTCGCGATGGACTCGTCACCCGTCACGTTGGGCCCTATGAGAGCCCCAAGCAGGCTTCCGATGATCTGGATCGCTTGCTCGAACAGTTCGGTGAGCGTGCCCGCTGGCAGATTCACGCCCTCGAATCACCCCGGGATGTGCTGCGGGGCTCCAATCCCAAACCCAATCGCCTCGCGACGGCGGCTTAGGGCTTCTGCTGCCCCGGATAGCCACGCAGCAGACCGCTTTCCACCATCAAGCCCACGCCCGCCACGATGGCCACCAGGCTGAGGGTCCCGTACCAGAACCAGGGCCCATGGGCTTGGCCCAGGGTTTGCAACGTGCGGCGCTGCACGGCTTCTCCGAACAGACACAAACCGGCGGGCAGCAGTAGCACGCCGATTTGTGCTTTCACGAACCAGCGGATCTTGCGAACGGCCATGGAGTCGTGCTGGGTCGGTCGATTGGAGCCAGCCTAGGCGGGCCCCCCCGCTTGCACCCAGTTCACCAGGGTGCGCACGCCATAGCCCGTGGCGCCGGCGGGATCTAGGCCCCGGCCTTTGTCGCTCCAGACCGTGCCGGCGATATCCAGGTGGGCCCAGGCCACCTCGGGAGCCACGAAGTCTTGAAGGAAGAGAGCGGCGGTGATCGAGCCACCGGGGCGGGGGCCGGTGTTCTTCATATCGGCCAGGCCGCTCTTGAGGCCAGCGCGATAGGAGGCGCGCAGGGGCATCCGCCAGATGGATTCGCCGCCCTGGGCGCCGGCGTCGATCAGCCCCTGGGCCAGGGGATCACAGGGCGACCACAACCCAGCGATTTCCTCGCCCAAGGCGATCACGCAGGCGCCGGTGAGGGTGGCCAGATCCACCACCGCATCGGGTTCCAGCTTGCAGGCGTACACCAGGGCATCCGCCAGGGTGAGGCGCCCTTCGGCATCGGTGTTATTGATCTCGATCGTTTTGCCGTTGGAGGCGGTCACGATGGCGCCGGGGTGAATCGCTCCACCACTGATCATGTTTTCGCAGGCGGCCACGATCATGTGCACCTCCACGCCCGCCGGTTTCAGTTCGGCGATGGCACGCATGGCACCCAGCACCGCCGCGCTGCCGCCCATGTCGTACTTCATCATGTCGATCTGGGAGCCAGCGGTTTTGAGGTTGTAGCCGCCGGAATCGAAGGTCAGACCCTTGCCCACCAGCACCAAGCGGCGTTCGGCTGTGCCCTGGGGCCGGTAGGTGAGATGGATGAACTTGGGCGGTAGATCCGAGCCCTGGGCCACCGCCAGGTAAGAGCCCATGCCGAGCGCTTCGCAGTCGCTGCGCTCGAGCACCTTGAGCTCTAGCCCATACGCGCGGGCGATGTCGGCAGCGGTGTCGGCCAGGGCGGCCGGGGTCACCACATTGGGTGGGGCCGCCACCAGCTCACGGGCCAACTCCACGCCGCTGCAGATGGCGCTGCTGCTGTTCACCGCGCCCTGAGCCGCTTCCGCCAGCCCCAGCAGCTCCACCTGAGTCAGCTGGGGTGAGGGATCGGATTCGCTTTTGAAGCGCTGATCGCTGTAGAGGCTCAGTCGCACCGCTTCAGCCATGGCCGCAGCGGCGGCCTCAGCAGCCAGGCCTTCCACCGGCATCGCCAGCGCGAGTTGGCTGGCGCCGGCTGTGGCCGCGCTCTTGCTGGCGGTGGCGGCAGCATGGCGCAGCTGTTCGGGGTCGAAGTCGGCGGGTGCACCGAGGCCCACCAGCACCAGCAGGCTTGGCGTTTGGCCGAGCAAATCGATGCTCAGGCTTTCACCCGGTTTGCCCTTGAAGCGGCGTTGTTCGAGCCGATTGGCCACAGCAGCACCGAAGCGCTCCAGCAGTTGGCTGCGGCTGGTCTCTCCCGCTTCGCCGCTGAACAGGCCCACCGCCAGCGCCTCGCCGCTCCAGCTGGCAAGGGTGGCGGTGCTGCAACGGATGTCGGCGACCATCTCGGCGGTTCAGATGGCGGCGATGGTAGGGCGATCAGCAGGAATCGGCGGTGAAGGGGGTGGCCCAGCGGCCCCGCGTTTCTTTGTTGAAGGGAGGCAGCCAGTGGCGAATCAGGGCCTGCTCCAGGGCCCGCCGCGGACGAACCGCCGTGGGGGCATCGCTCCAGAAGCGAATGCTCAGCTGACTGCCAAGGCCCACCTGCTGGAGGGCATCGCCATAGGCGGCGAGGTAGCTCTTGCAGTCGTGCTCGCCCTTCCAGCGCCGATCCGCCTGGGCTGTTTCCCCCACATAAAGCAGGAGGCTGCCGTTGAGGTGGGGGGGGCGATCGATCACGAAATAAAGGGCGGCGCCGCTGTTGCTGGCCTCCGGCCAGCGCCAGAACTGCAAATGCTGGGGGGCCAGTGCCAGGGGATCCAGCCGCTGGACCGTGGCGGCCGGGCCCACCACGGCGCCATCGAGCAGGTTGATCTGGCCGGCTGCCACGCTGCGGCCTTCTGCCACAGCGATGAAGCGCGGTTGCTGGTAGTCCAGCAAGCGTTGCTGCCACTCCCGCAGCTGATGCTCCTGCAGGGGGAGATCCTGGGGCGAGCCTGCGCCACCAAGGGGTTGGGCGAACAGGTCGCCCTGTCTGGGTGATGCACCGCTCGCCATGGGCTCAGGCCGAACGGGGTAATTGCGGTCCGGCAGGGCCCTGGCCGAAGCGCACCTTGCCGATCAGTTCTTCCACCAAGGCCGGAGGCCACTGCAAGCGCTGCTGTAGGTCGGCCAGATCGGTGAATGGTGCCCGTTGGCGTTCCCGCAGCAGCCGCGCGCGACGTGCTGCATCCAGCTGCGGCAGCTCTCGCTCCAGGGCTGTCGCATTGGCATGGTTGAGGTCCACAGCTCTCGAACTGGTGCTGTGAGGGGCTCCGTCGCCATACCAGCGAAACAGCAGCAGGGGTTCCCAGGCCATCACCTGGCTGCGAGGCAGCTCCAGTAACCGTTCCAGATCGTCGAGGCCGCTGAGCTGCACGCCACCGCGCTGCAGGCGGACCAGCAGATCCACCTGGGCTGCGGTGATCCCCGGCAGTCGCAGCCAGTCATCGGCACTGGCGCGGTTCACATCCAACCGCCAGCCCAGGGCGGCGGCGCGCTGGGCCTCGCCAGGATCCTGCAGGCGGCGCTGCGGATCCTGGCGGAGCTTCAGCTCCAGTAGATCGCGCTCCAAGGCCTCGTCGCTGGCTGCCGCTTCGAAGGCAGCTGGAGCTGGCTCTGGCGATGGAGTCGCTTGGGGCCGGCGCGGCAGTTGCCCGGTGGCCTCCAGCAGGCTGCGGGCGAGCGGATCCAACCAGTGGCCACGGGCCATGGCGGCGGCGGCAAAAGCACAGTTGTCCGACCTTAACGATCTTCCGGCCACTCCACCAAGCCGAGACGGATGCCTTTCACAGCGGCGTGGAGGCGGCTTCGGGCCCCCAGTTTGTGGAAGATCTGTGCCACATGGCTCTTCACGGTTTCCGCGCTGATGAAGAGGGCGGCGGCGATCTCCTGGTTGGTGGCATCGGCTGCTATCCGTTGCAGCACCTCCACCTCGCGGTCGGTGAGTTGGGCCAGCGGTGCATCCCCGATGCCGGAATAGCCCTCGAAATACTGCTTGTAGAGGCCTTTCTCCGTATAGGCCGCCCCCGCGCTCACGGTGGTCAGGGCCAGGGCCACCGTGCCACGGCCGATCTGCGATTCGAGGCAAACGCCGTCGCAGCCGGCCTCGACGGCCCGGCGAATGGTGATCAGCCGTCTGGGCTGGGTGACCACCATCACGGCGCTGAGCGCTGGATCCTGTCGTTTCGCGGCGGCCACGAGGGAGCCGCCATTTCCCTGCTCAAGGCGGTCGGTGCAGAGCAAAAGGTCGGCCTCCTTGGCCTTCAGCAACTTGAGAGCAACGGGTTCGCAGGTGGCGGCGCCCACCAGTTGATGTCCAGGACGGATGGCGCTGACCAACAGGCTGAGGGCCAGGCGGCTGCCCATGGCGGCGACCACCCGGTGCGGTTCCATCAGCTGATTTCCGCGCTCCACATGGGTGCGCACCTCCTCGATCAGAGGCGTGAAGTCCAAGTCGGCAGGGCGCGGCTGTTTCAACTGTGCGCAGAGCTGGCTCTGTCGTCAGCCAAGGCTTCGCGCCGCCTGGGGGATACGTGGATCCGCACTCGTCAGCCTTCGCCGCGTTCAGCAGAATTCGCTGGAGCGCGTGCGCCTTGACGCCATGGCCTTCTTCGACTCCGAGATCGTTCAGGACGAAGCCAAGCGCCTGTTCGGCGACTACCAGCAGCTGATGCAGCTGGGCGGTGAGTACGGCAAGTTCGATCGCGAGGGCAAGAAGCTGTTCATCGAGCGGATGGAGGAGCTGATGGACCGCTATCGCGTGTTCATGAAGCGCTTCGAGCTCTCGGAAGACTTCCAGGCCAAGCTCACCGTGGAGCAGCTGCGCACCCAGCTCGGCCAGTTCGGCATGACACCCGAGCAGATGTTCGAGCAGATGCACCGCACGCTGGAGCGAATGAAGAGCGAGCTCGACAAAGAAGCCTGAACCCCGCTGCCTACGATCCGCCCCTGAACAGCAGCGGCAGCGATGGCTAAGGGTGCTTGGGGATTGCCGCAGTGGATCGAGCGCGGCGTGGCCGATCTGTTCCCGGCGGGCACGGCCGAGGGCGCTGCCACGGATCCTGATCAGCAGCTGGCTGCGCGCCTGGCGGAGGCCGAGCGCGAAGGCCGGCCGCTGCGGATCAAGCTCGGCATCGATCCCACCGGCTCCGATATCCACCTGGGCCACTCGATCCTGTTCCGCAAGCTGCGGGCCTTCCAGGATGCGGGCCATGCGGCGGTGCTGATCATCGGCGATTTCACCGCCCGCATCGGGGATCCCACCGGCAAGAGCGCCACCCGCGTGCAGCTCACGGCGGAGCAAGTGGAAGCCAATGCCGCCACCTACCTCGCCCAGCTCGGGCAGGGGCAGGATCCCGCCAGGGCCCTGCTCGATTTCGAAACGCCCGGGCGGCTTGAGGTGCGCCGCAATAGCGAGTGGCTGGCGGCCCTCGATCTGCCGAAGGTGATCGAGCTGCTGGGCATCTCCACCGTGGGCCAGATGCTGGCCAAAGAAGATTTCGCCAACCGCTACGGCTCGGGCACCCCGATCTCCCTGCACGAATTCCTCTACCCCTTGTTGCAGGGCTACGACTCGGTGGCGATTCAGGCTGATCTCGAGCTCGGCGGCACCGACCAGAAGTTCAACGTGGCGATGGGCCGCGATCTGCAGCGCCATTTCGGCCAGCGCACCCAGTTCGGGATGTTGCTGCCGATCCTGCCGGGCCTCGATGGCGTGCAGAAGATGAGCAAGAGCCTCGGCAACACCGTGGGGCTCTCGGACGACCCCCTCTCGATGTATTCCAAGCTCGAGAAGGTGCCCGATGCGGCGGTGGAGGAGTACCTCACCCTGCTCACCAATCTGGATCTCGACGCCCTGCCGGCCAACCCGCGCGAACGCCAAAAGGCGATGGCGCTGGAAATCACCCGCCAGCGCCACGGCGATGCGGCAGCTCAACAGGCCCAGGCTGATGCCGGCAAGCTGGTGGGGGGTGCCAGCGGCAGCGGCGCGGCCGATGCGGAGGTGCCGGAAGCCTCGCTGGCTGAGGTGAACTTCCCGGCCAAGGCGTTTTATCTGCTCAGTGCGGTGGGCATCTGCGCCAGCAGCAGCGAAGCGCGGCGCCAGATCCAGGGCGGCGGCGTGAAGCTCGATGGCGAGAAGCTCAGCGATCCCAACCAGGAATTCAGCAGCGCCGCGGAGCTGGAGGGCAAGGTGCTGCAGCTGGGCAAGAAAACCTTCCGGCGCTTGGTGGTGGGCTGAGCAGCGCGCGAAGTAGCTCAGGCCATGGGCACTGAGGAAGGGGCCATCAGTGCTAGTGGGTCAACAGCGGCTATCCGGAACCCGGCATCGCTCGATTCCCGATCGATGGTGGAGATGGAGTAGGTGGTGGACACCGCTGACTGTCCAGCGCTGAACCAGTAGCCGCCGCGCAGGCCCCTAAGCGGTGATGTGGTGGCGTTCAGGTCGTTCCATTCGTAGACAAGGCCGGCCTGGTCAGTGGTTCCGTAAAAACTCCTGCTTTGGCTGAACGTTCCCACATCGGTGAGATAGTTCGTCAGAGGGTCGTAGACCTTGGATTGTGTGGTGTACAAGATGAAGTTATTGGCCAGGTTGGCCTCGTTGCTGCCTCCTGTTGAGGGCGTACTCGTGGGTGATGTATTGCTCTGGGTTGCATACAGGTAATAGCCGCCAGTGCCATTCAGTTCAGGGCTGAAATAAGCGGCTTTGTACCACTGGTCTTCTGTTGGAATAAAGAAGAAGGGCGCCTGGCCGGTGTTGGGATTGATGGTGTTCCGTTCCGGTGCTTGGCTTTTGTTCTGCTTGAGGTTGTAGGCTCCGTTTTCTGTTGTTTTGTTGTTTTGAGGGCCAGAAGGTTGGCCGTTGCTCATCCAGTTTGCAAACCGCGCTGCATCGAGCCAGCTCACATAGGTGATCGGCCGATCAGCGCTCTCGCCATCGTTGTTGATCGTGCGGTACTTGTATTTGCCTGGCTGACCCAGGCGCTCGATGCCGGCGATGTTGAGGTCGCGCTGCATCATTGGATTGAACAGGTTGTTTCTGTCTCGTTTTGCAACCGCATTGAGGAATGTGGTGTATTGGCCAATCGTGATGACGTTAGTGCTGATTTGAAAGGTGTCGGTGACTCTGCCAAAGCCTGTGAGTGGATCGGCCGGATTATTTGGGTTGCCAACTGTGATCAGATCAAGCTCAATCCCATTGGTTTGCAAAGGCTTTTGGGATGGAGATATGTCCTGGCTGGATGGTGCGAGTCTGCGCGTGGACTGGCCAGTCGGCCGCCCTCTTTCGGGCGTCTGCTTGCCGGGGAGTTGGACAATGCGAAAGCCAGCGTTGACCGCCTCGCTTTCCGTGGCTGCGGCGATGCTGTAGCCCGATTGCAAAAGACTGGCAAGCGACGTCCATGCTCCTCCACGCAGGGGGACATCGCTTCGGTTCACGCCGCCATTGTCCAGAACTTCCCAGACGCCACCATTCTGGTCGAAAGTTCCGAAGGGGCCTTCGGATGCTGAATAGCTCCCGACCGGGCTCAGGTAGTTCTGATTGTTGTTGACGAAAGGTTGCTGGGTGACTGAGTAAAAGCCATTGGCGTCCAGAATGTAGTTGACTTGATTCGACTCACTGCCGATCTTATTGCCGGGAGCTTTATTGCTCTGCGTTGCATAGCGGTAGTAGTTTCCTTCCTTGTGCTTGCGATTGGGTTTGAAGAAGGCGGCTTTGTACCACTCGTCTTCCGTGGGAATCGCATATAGGGGAGATGCGTTCGTGTTGGGATTGATCGGGTTTCTTGAGGTGGACAACCCGTTGGTCGCGCCGTTTAGTGTGTAAGTGCCATCTTCGGTGGTTTGTGCACTGCTTGGACCACTGGGTTGGCCGTTATCCAGCCAGTTCACGAAACGCGCGGCATCAAACCAGCTCACCCCGGTAATTGGCAGTTGATCCGTGCCTGCAATTGGCGTGTAGATGTAGCTGCCATCGCTTCCTGACCGTGTGATTCCCCCATTGATGGGGTTGGTCATCAGGGTTGGGTTGTAGAGGCGATAGGGGTCGCTGGTGGCGACTGCATTCAGGAAGGCGGTGTATTGACTGATGGTGATTTCGTATTTTCCGATCGCATAGTTGCTGTCAACGCGTCCATAGCCCGTGTTGTCAGGCTTGTTGCCAGCTTGCCTGACGCGAACGGTCTCAATCGTTATGCCCATGTGTGGTTCTCTCTATCGGTAGCTTGCTCGCCGACTCGTAATGCGCAAGTGTTGTGCCAATAGCCGATAAGAGTTGAAACAGTCTTGATGTCTTCTGGGGCAGGTAATTAATCCCCTGTTGATGGAGGGCGGTCGTTCCTTCTGGCCAGGATTGCGGTGGGATGCTCGAACGGGAGAAGTGCGGGCTTCTTGCTCGCAAGGTTGCAGCAGCTGCAGAGCTGGAGGGTCGGACGTAAACGTCGGGCCAGACGACCTTCAGATGCCGGGTGGCGGGTTAGAGGCTGCGCAGGACCTGCAGATCCTCCTCATCGAGCGGTGTCGGCACGCCGTGCTCGAGAAGCTCGGCAAATCCACCGTCTTGGCTGAGAACTGTGAGTAGATACAGCCGCTCGGGACCGGGATTCTCCAGGTCGTGCAACGCCTCTTCCGGCACCACCACAAAATCGCCGCCGCTGGCGCTGATCGAGCGCTCATCCACGTGAAACACCACCGTGCCCCGCAGCACGAAAAACAGCTCTGCGGCGTGGTGGTGGGAGTGGGGCGGCACCCGATCACAAGGGTCGTGCACCTCCAGAAACACGGTGCAGCCGCCTGCTTCCGGTTTGTTCAGCAATGCCAGACGGCAATGGTCGTGGCTGCCGAGCCGGTAGCCCTGCAGCTGCTCGGGATGCAGGATGCGCGGCAGCATGGGCTCATGGAGGTGTGTGCTTCATGCTGCGCGCTCTAAAGGGACGCCGCCACCACGCTTCGTAGCCTGAGATCTCGTCAGAGAGCCGGATCCCGCGTGAACAGATCTGCCGCCGATCGGATCATCGTGGCCCTCGATGGCATGGCTCCAGAGCAGGCCCTGGGTTTTGTCGCCGCGGTGCCGGAGCTGCGCTGGGTGAAGGTGGGCCTTGAGCTGTTCGTGGCCGGCGGCCCGGATGTGGTGCGTCAGCTGCGCGATCAGGGCAAGCGGGTGTTTCTGGATCTCAAGTTCCACGACATCCCGGCAACCATGGCCGGGGCCTGCCGCAGCGCGGCCCGCCTGGGCGCTGAGCTGATCACGGTGCACGCCTGCGCTGGCAGCGAGGCCCTGCGCGCCGCCCAGGATGCCGCCATGGATTCGGCAAGCGCCGCGGGCCATCCGGCTCCCACCTTGCTGGCGGTGACGGTGCTCACCAGCTGGGATGCAGCGCGCTTTGCCTCCGAGCTTGCGATCAAAGAACCGGTGGCGTCGTATGTGCCACGCCTCGCCGCACTCGCCGCTTCGGCCGGCATCGGCGGTTGTGTGTGCTCGCCGCTGGAAGTGATGGCCCTGCGCAGCGTCCATCCCGAGCCTTTTGCCCTGATCACTCCAGGGATTCGCCCCGCAGGTGCCGCCCTGGGTGATCAGCAGCGGGTGATGACGCCGGCCGAAGCAATCGCCGCAGGCTCCAGCCAGCTGGTGATCGGCCGGCCGATCACGGCGGCGCAGGATCCGGGGGCGGCCTTCGCCGCCTGCTGCGCTGAGCTGGCGAGCTGAGGCGGGCTGATTCAGGCTGCGACGCTGCCCTGCGGCACCAGGTCGGCGTAGAGCCGCTCCAGCTGGTCGATGTTGCTCTGCAGCGTGTAGCGCTCAAGAGCTCTCTGGCGACCGCGCCGGCCCAATTCTTCGATCAGCACCGGCTGATCCCGCAGCACCGGCAGCAAGGTGCGCAGCTGGGTGGTCACCCCCTGGGTGCTGATCACAATCCCTGCGCCCCCCTCAATCACTTCGCCATCGGCTCCAGCATCGGTGGCCACGCAAGCGGTGCCGCTGGCCATCGCCTCCAACAGTGCCAGCGAGAGCCCCTCCACCAAGGAGGGCAGCAGGAACACCTCCGCTAGCTGCAGCAGCGCCAGTCGGCGGGTTTGGTCGGGCTCATGGCCCCACCAGTGCACGTTGCACTCCGGGCCGTAGGCCTGCATCAGCGATTGCCGCACCGGACCGTCGCCCACCACCACCAAGGTGCATCCGGCGGGTTGCACCAATCGCCAGGCCCTCAGCAGCGCCTCCACGTTCTTCTCCGTGGCGATGCGACCCATATAGAGGAACACCCGCTCGCCGTTGAAGCGCTGGCGCATCTCGATCAGCGCAGGGGAGGGTGCCTCCGTCGCCGGTGCCCACTGCTGGGGGTCCACGCCGTTGGGAATCACCGCCAGGCGGTTCGCCGGCACCCCCAGTCGCATCAGCACATCGGCCTGCAGATCGGAGAACACCACCACCCGGTCGTAGCGGGCCAGGGAGGGGGCGTAGAGCTGATAGGTGAGCTGTTGGGTGCCGGAGCTGAGGTTGCGCAGCGCCGCATCAAAGGGCGGGTGGAAGGTGGCCACCAGGGGTAAACCCAGCTGCTGACAGAGATCCGGTAGGCGGAAATCCAGGGGGGAGAGGGTGAGGCTGGCGTGCACCAGATCCGGACGCAGCCGCTCCAGGGATTCCCGCAGTTCCCGTTGAGCCCCGGGTGAGGGGATCGTGTACACCTGCGATTTCACCAGGTAGGGCAGGGCTACCTCCGGGCTCGGCTCGCTTGCTTCGGCTGCTCGACCCAGGCCTGCGGCTGGGGTGTCGAAGTGAATGAAGCTGATGTCGTGGCCGCGTTGCTTCAGGGCTGCCGTGGTGCTGAGCCCGTAGGTGACGTTGCCGCAGAACGGTGATTTCTTGCCCAGCCAGGCAATGTGGGCCACACGCGGGCAGGGTTACCAGCTCCTGACGCTAGCAGCGCTCCCAGGGGCGTTCGAGCAGCGCCGCCAGCAGCGCCAGCCCTGCCAGCGCCCAGAGCACCGGCAGCAGGCCATAACGGCTCACCACGGCGCCGGCCAGCACCAGTGGCAGGCTCAACGCAATGTTGATCATGTTGTTCTGCAGTCCAAACACCTTGCCCCGCATGGCTTCCGGGGTGTCTTCCTGGATGGTGGTCTGGGCGGGGATCGCCAGCAGCGCAGAGCCGATGCCCAGCACTGCGCAGAGGGTGAGGGTTGCACTGAGGTTGCCGCGCAGCTGGCCGAGCAACACCAGGCTCCAGGCGATGGTGCCCAAGCCGGCTGACGCCAGCCGGCGGCGGTTGAAGCGGTGGCCCACCTGCGCCACCGCCACGGCACCCACGGCCAGGCCGATGCCGCTCATCGCCAGCAAGGTGCCGAACTGGGTGGGGCCCAGCTGCTGAATCGCCGAGGCCAGGCTGATGGCGAGCACGTACAGCGCTGCAAGCAGGCTGTACAGCAGCACCAGTTGCAGCAGCGCGCTCCGCACGCTGGGGCGTTCGCGCAGCACCTGAAGCCCGTCGCGCATCTCCTCCCACACGGTTTGCTCGCGCTCCTGGCGTGGCGTTTCCTCCACCCGGATCCAGGCGATCGAAAGTGCGGCCAGGCCGTAGCAGAGCGGCAACAGGGCGAATTCGCCGTTGGGGATGCCGATGGCCCCAAGGCCGTACTTGAGCAGCCTCAGGATCGGGTCGCCCAGGGCGAAGCCCACGATCGTGGCGCCCATGCTGGTGGCTTGATACAGCGAATTGGCGGCCAGCAGCTGGCGGGTGGGCACCAGCATCGGGATCGCCGCCTGCTCGGCCGGCGCAAAAAACTGCGTCAGCACCGATTCCAGGAAGGTGATCACCAGCAGGGCCCAGTAGCCCCAGCTCAGCCCTAGCCATTCGGGGCCCGGGATCAGGCTCAGCGGCGCCAGCAAGGCCAGGCCGGCGCGGATGCCGTTGCTGGCCACCATCACCTCGCGCTTGCGCCAGCGATCGGCCCAAACGCCAGCCACCAGCCCCAGCAGCATTGCTGGAATTGTGTTGGCCACGTAGATCCCTGTGGCGAGCAGGGTGATCAGCTGGGCGCGGCTATCGATGCTGAAGCGGAAGGCGCCGGCGGCTTCGGCGATGGCGCCTTCCGCGGGGAGGGTTTCCGTCACCCAGTACTGGGCGATCAGGAACACCATCAACACGATGTAGAACTTGTCGGCCAGCTGGCTGAAGATCTGGCCCAGCCAGAGCTTGCGGAATTCAGGCAGGGCCAGAACCCCCTGCAGGCCGGTCGATCGTGGCGCGTCGCTCACGGGGTGAATCGGCTCGGGGGAACAGGGGACCGGCTCACGATGATGCCCCATCGGCAAAGCACTGGCGCAGCAGCCTCCAGGAGCGCGGGCTGCGGCCCAGATGTTCACGGCTCCACAGCTCCACCAGTTGCAGCAACCGCAGCCACACCGGCAAGGGACCCATCAGCTCCCCATCGCGCCGGCGGGGCAGGGCCGGCCGCAGCAGCCGCTGGAGCAGGGCCAGTTCGGAGGCATTGAGCACCAGCTGGGCGCCAGCCACGCCGCCGATCACAAAGCCCTCGCCGGGCAGCAGGCTGCAGCGCCACTCCCAGTTCCCCAGCGGTGGATCCAGCGCGGCCCCGCTGCGGGCGCAGCAGGCCAGCGGCAGGGCGTAGCCCCCCAGGGCCAGCAGATGCACCACGCCCTGCACGGCGATGGCCAGGGCTTCCACGTTGGCCTGGCGCTCCTTCACCACCAGCTCCAGCCGCGCCAGCTGCAGCAGCAGATCTTCGAGCACGCCCTCCACGGCATCGCCGCTGGGCACCAGCAGCAGGGTCTGCTCCGCCAGGCCTTGGGCAGCCGCCAGGCTCTCCAGCCGCTCGGCCAGCGCCGCGAAGTTGCGTTGCACGCTCAGCTGCCGCACCCGCTTGAGATCGCCGCGCCCGCCCACCTGCAGGTGGAGCAGGGCGAGGGGCACGGCGGCGGCCATGGAACTTTTCGGTTTGCGGGCTCCAGGCGCGGCCAGTCGCACCAGCCCTTGCCCGGCGCTGAGCACCGTGATCAGGCGATCGCTTTCGCCCAAGGGGGTGCTGCGCAGCACCAGGCCCTCCAAGCGCTGCTCCCCGCTCACCGGTTGCTGTCAGCCGTAGGGGCGCTGCCGCCCTCGCGCAGGGCCTGAATCAGAGCCACCCCGCGGCTGGTGCCCAGGCGGCTTGCCCCCGCTTCCACCAGGGCGATGGCCTGTTCGAGGTTGTTGATCCCGCCTGAAGCCTTCACGGCCGCGCGGCCGCGGGCCAGTTGGCGCAGTTGCTTCACCTGCTCCGTGGTGGCGCCGGGGCCGAAGCCGCTGCCGGTTTTGAGCATGGTGGCGCCCACATCGATGCTGGCTTCCACGGCTAGCTCCAGGGCCTCGGGCCTGAGTCGGCCCACCTCAAGAATCACCTTCACCGGCAGCCCCAGCTCCACGATCGGGGCAAGGTCGTTGCAGAAGGCGCGGCTGTCGCCATCGGCCAGGGCGCCGAAATCGGGCACCACATCCAGCTCATCAGCGCCGGCGGCGGCAGCCCACTCCGCCTCGGCCCGCTTGATCTCCGCCGGGATCGCACCGAAGGGAAACCCCACCACGCTCAACAGCTTTGGCCCGCGGCTGCCTGTGGGGCCGAGCCGCTCCCGGGCCGCCGGCAGCCAGCGCGAGGCCAGGCACACACCAGCAAACCCGAAGTGGCGAGCTTCGTCACAGCAGCGCAGCACGGCTTCTGCCCCCTGGTGGGGATCCAGCAGAGCGTGATCGATCAGGGGAGCGAGATCAGGAAGGTCGCGCAAGCGAAAGGGGCTGGGGCGCCGAGATTCGGGCCCCAGTCTGGAGGTGGGCTCAGCCCTTGGCCTGAATCACGCCGAAACCACCGTGGTTGCGGCGATACACCACTTGCAGCTCGCCGCTGCTGGCGTCGCGGAACAGATAAAAGTCGTGATCGATCAGCTCCAGCTGATGCAGCGCATCGTCGATGCTCATCGGCGGCATCGCGAAATATTTGCGGCGTACACCGCGGCTGGGCAGGGTGGCTTCCTTGCCCTCCAGCAACGACTCACTCACCACATCCTGACCAGGCAGCTCCGCAAGGCTGGGGGTGGTGGTGGCGTGGTGGCCGGGGCTGTGGTGGTGATCGTCGTGGCGATCCTTGTAGCGGCGCAGCTGGCGCGTGAGCTTGCCAGCTACCAGATCGATGCTGGCGTAGAGGTTTTCGCTGCGCTCCTGGGCGCGGATCACCGTGCCGTTGGCGAACACCGTGACTTCGGCGGTCTGCTGGGGGACCCGCGGATTGCGGGCCACCGAGAGATGCACGTCCGCTTCCTTCACCATGCCGTCGAAATGACCGATCGCCCGCTTGAGCTTGTCTTCGGTGTAGTCGCGGATGGCTGGAGTGACCTCCAGATTGCGGCCGTGGATCAACAGCTTCATCCCTTGCCTCCTGGGCGATGGGCTCAGTTGAACGCTAGGAACGGTGCGTGATTTCCACCACAGCCGACGCAATCTGTTTCGAGCCGGCCGGCTTGGTTCCCTTCCCGCTGGCCTGGGGCTGGCAGCAGCAGCTGCAGCAGCGCTTGCTGGCGGATCCCGGCGGCCCCGATGCCCTGCTGCTGCTGGAGCATGAACCTTGCTACACCCTGGGCCGCGGCGCCGATCCGGCCTTCCTGGGCTTCGATCCGGCAGACCCTCCGGCCCCGCTGTTTCGCATTGATCGCGGCGGGGAGGTGACCCACCACTGCCCGGGTCAGCTGGTGCTCTATCCCGTGCTCAACCTGCAGCGCCATGGCGCTGACCTTCACCTCTATCTGCGCGAGCTGGAAGGGGTGGTGATCGATCTGTTGGCGGAGCTGGGGCTCCAGGGTGCGCGACTGGAGGGGCTCACCGGCGTGTGGCTCGAGGGGCAGAAGGTGGCGGCGATCGGTGTGGGGGCCCGGCGCTGGATCAGCCAGCACGGTTTGGCCCTGAATGTGGACGCGGATCTGGCGGGTTTTGCTCAGGTGGTGCCCTGTGGCATCGCGGATCGACCCGTGGGGCGGCTGCTGCAGTGGCGGCCTGAGCTCACAGCGGGGGCGCTGCGCCCCCTTCTGCTCCGTTGCTTCAGTCGCCGCTTTGGTCTGCGCTTGCGGCCCCCCACCCCCCAGGAAGCCCTCCAGGGGTGGTAAGACCGGGGCCACTCACCTGCTCCCGATGCCCACCGCTGAGATCCGCTGGAGCGGCAGCCGCCGTGATCAGCAGGCCCTCGCTCAACGCCCCGACTGGCGTGATCTCCAGGGCCTGGAGCAGCTCTGGCCCCAGCTCGCCGAGCGCCATGGCGATGCCACGGCCCTTGACGCCCCCCATGCCAAACCCCCGGAGCAGCTCAGCTTTCGCGATCTGAACGCCCGGATTGAACAGGCCGCCGCCGGCTTCGCCGCCCTCGGCGTGAAGCCCAGCGATGTGGTGGCGCTGTTTTCGGAGAACAGCCCCCGCTGGTTGGTGGCGGATCAGGGCCTGATGCGGCTGGGCGCTGCCGATGCCGTGCGCGGCAGCGGGGCACCGGTGGAGGAGCTGCGCTACATCGCCGCCGATTCCGGAGCCGTAGCGCTGGTGCTCGAATCGGCTGAGCTGCTCACCCGGCTCAAGCTCAGCAGCGAGCTGCTGGGGCAGCTGCGCTTTGTGGTGCTGCTCCAGGGTGATCGCGGTTCGGTGGTGCCTGTGCTGCCCTGCTTCACCTGGGAGGAGCTGATGGCCCAGGGCGCCAAAACCCCAGCCCCCGCCTGGCCGGAGGGAGGTGAACAGCGCCTCGCCACGGTGCTCTACACCTCCGGCACCACCGGCCAGCCCAAGGGCGTTCCCCTCAGCCACGCCAACCTGCTGCACCAGCTGCGCCACCTGGGTGTGGCAGTAGCGCCCCAGCCCGGGGATCGCGTGCTCAGTGTGCTGCCGATCTGGCATGCCTACGAGCGCAGCGCCGAATACTTCCTGCTGGCCTGCGGCTGCGCGCAGACCTACACCACGCTGAAGCAACTCCGCGGGGATCTCCAGCGCGTGCGGCCGCACTATCTGATCAGCGTGCCGCGGCTGTGGGAGGCACTGCTGGGGGGCTTTGAGGATGCCCTCGCGGCAATGCCGGCCGCGCGGCAGAAACTGCTGCGATCAGCCCTCGGCCTGAGCCGCTACCACTGCCTGGCACGGCGGGTGGCGGCGGATCGCACCCTGGCCCCCGAATCCGCCGTCAGCCGCCTGCGGGCGGCGGGTGGAGCGCTGCTGAGCTGGCCGCTGCATGGCCTGGCCAGCCGCGTGCTCTGGCCGAAGGTGCGCCAGCAGCTGGTGGGTGGCCGCCTGCGCACCGCTATCAGTGGCGGCGGTGCCCTGGCGATTCATGTGGATGGCTTCTTCGAGGCCGTTGGGATTGAGCTGCTGGTGGGCTACGGCCTCACCGAAACGAGTCCGGTGCTCACCTGCCGGCGCCGCTGGAACAATCGCCGCGGCAGCTCCGGTCAGCCGCTGCCGGGCACGGCGATCCGGATCGTGGATCCCGAGAGCGGTGCCCTGTTGCAGATCGGCCAGCGCGGCCGGGTGCTGGCCCAGGGCCCGCAGGTGATGGGGGGCTATCTGGGCAAACCCGAGGCCACCGCCAAGGTGCTCGATGGCGAGGGTTGGTTTGATACCGGCGATCTCGGCCAATTGTTGGCCGATGGAACCCTGGTGCTCACGGGCCGTGCCAAGGACACGATCGTGCTCAGCAGCGGCGAAAACATCGAGCCTGGGCCTCTGGAAGAGTGCCTGGTGGCTTGCACCCTGGTGGAGCAGGTGATGGTGGTGGGGCAGGACCGCAAGGCCCTTGGCGCCCTGGTGGTGACCAAGGCCGAAGCCCTGGCCAGCTGGGCCCGCGAGGCTGGGCTTCCCCTGCCCCAAGGCGGCGCCGCTGATCCAGCGCTGCTCAAGGCCCTCACCAGCCGACTCAATCGGCGCCTGCAGGCCCGCCCCGGCGCCCGGCCTGATGAGCGCCTGGCGGGCGTGGCTCTGGTGGAGCCCTTCAGCCTCGAGAACGGCCTGCTCACCCAGACCCTCAAGCAGAAGCGCGATCGCATTGCCGAGCGCGATGCTGCCGCGATCGAGGCGATCTACGGCCGCTGAGGCGGCCGGAAACCCGCCCTGCCGCTGCGTTGCCGCCGCCGCGTGTGCCTGACAACCTGAGCGCTGCATTTTCAAGCCCATGGCCGACGGCAGCCTTTCGATCAAGCGCTCGATCACCGTGCGTGCCGTGGTGACCCCCCGCTGGAAGGAAGACGCTGAGCGCGAGATCAGCAACGCCATCGCCGGCAGCGACGCCCAGCTGGCTCAGCTGGAGCAGGAAGGGCAGCAGTTGGTGGATGCGATCCGCAGCCAGAGCATCAACCCCCTCGATCCCCGCGTGCAGGAGCAGGTGGCCTCTGTGCAGGAACAGGTGGGTGCCAAGCGCGCCGAGCTGGAGGAGCAGAAGCGTCAGCTGATCGAGCAGCAGCGCCAGGTGCGCGATCTGGAGATGGAGCAGATCGTGGATCAGGGCCAGCTCGAGAGCTTCTGTGATGTGCGCGTGGGCGACAACCTCGTGGAGAAGCTGCAGGTGGCTGTGGTGGTGCGCGACGGCGTGATCGAAGCGATCGAAGGCAGCCTCTGAGCCAGGAGGGGGCCACGTAAAATCCGCCCCAATTGCGCGGCAGACCTCCGTTGGCCACCCACGAAATCTTCATGCCCGCCCTCTCCTCCACCATGACGGAGGGGAAAATCGTGGAGTGGCTGAAGAAGCCCGGCGACAAGGTGGAGCGCGGTGAGTCGGTGCTCGTGGTCGAGTCCGACAAGGCCGACATGGACGTGGAATCGTTCAACGAGGGCTACCTGGCTGCTGTGTTGATGCCCGCCGGTGGCACGGCCCCGGTGGGCGAAACCATCGGCTTGATCGTGGAAACCCAGGCGGAGATCGCCGAGGTGCAGGCCAAAGCTCCCAGCGGTGGCACCGCTGCCGCCGCTCCGGCACCGGCGGCAGCGCCTGCTGCCGCTGCCGCCGCTCCTGCGCCTGTGGCGGCCGCCGCACCCGTGCCTGCCGCACCGGCTCCCGTGGTGGCTGCGGCTCCCGCTCCTGTCGCCAGCGGCCGCGTGGTGGCCAGCCCCCGCGCCAAGAAGCTCGCCAGCCAGCACGGCGTGGCGCTTGAAACCCTGCGCGGCAGCGGCCCCCACGGGCGTATTCAGGCGGAAGACGTGGAACGCGCCCTTGGCCTCACCGTGGCGGTGCCCCGCGTGGCCGAGGGGTCTGCGCCCGCGGCTGCAGCCTCCGCCAATGGCGCTGCTGCCCCTGCTCCCGCGCCCGCGGGTGATGCCTTTGGCCGCCCCGGCGAGAGCGTGAGCTTCAACACGCTGCAGAACGCGGTGAACCGCAACATGATCGCCAGCCTGGAGGTGCCCTGCTTCCGGGTGGGCTACACGATCACCACCACCAAGCTCGATGCCTTCTACAAGCAGGTGAAGAGCAAGGGCGTCACCATGACGGCCCTGCTGGCCAAGGCTGTGGGCGTGGTCCTGGCCCGTCACCCCCAGGTGAATGCGGCCACCAGCGCCGATGGCAGCGCCATGAGCTTTCCTGCCGGCGTGAATGTGGCCGTGGCGGTGGCGATGGAAGACGGCGGTCTGATTACGCCCGTGCTGGCCAACGCCGACAAGACCGACATCTATTCCCTGGCTCGTAACTGGGCCGACCTGGTGAGCCGTGCCCGCAGCAAGCAGCTCCAGCCCGAGGAATACAGCACCGGCACCTTCACCCTCTCCAACCTGGGCATGTTCGGTGTGGATCGCTTCGACGCGATCCTCCCTCCCGGCACTGGCGCGATTCTGGCTGTAGCTGCCTCCCGCCCCACGGTGGTGGCCGGCAAGGACGGTTCGATGCGGGTGGCCAACCAGATGCAGGTGAATCTCACCTGTGATCACCGTGTGATCTATGGCGCCCACGCGGCTGCTTTCCTCAAGGATCTGGCCCAGCTGATCGAAACCAACCCCGAAAGCCTGGCGATCTGACCTAAAACACGCCCTTTTCATGGCGACGGATCCCGCTGATCAACGGCTGTCGAGCTACGTCTTTGATCTGCCGGAGACGTTCATCGCCCAGACCCCGCTAGAGCCGCGCCATTCGGCCCGGCTGTTGGTGGTGGATCCTCAGCAGCCATCGGGTTGCCGGCACCGCACGGTTTGGGATTTGCAGCACGAGCTGCAGCCCGGTGATCTCCTGGTGGTGAACAACACCCGGGTGCTTAAGGCCCGACTACAGGCTCGCCGGCCCAGTGGCGGCAGCGTGGAGCTGCTGGTGTTGGAACCCGCTGGCGCAAGCGATTGGCTGTGCCTGGCTCGGCCCGCCAAACGGCTCAAACCTGGAGAGGTGCTGCAGCTGGAGCATCAGGGGCAACCTGCCATCGGCCTCGAGATCGTGGCCATTGACGCAGAGACGGGCGGCCGTGTGGTGCGTTTCCCAGCGGCGTGTACCAGCCCGGAAGCGATCGAAGCGCTCTTGGCGCGCTATGGCTCGATGCCGCTGCCTCCTTATATCCAGCAGCAGAACGATGACGACGACGCGCGCTATCAAACCCGCTATGCCTCGCGGCCTGGAGCCGTGGCGGCGCCAACAGCGGGTTTGCACCTCAGTGATGAGCTGATGGCGGCGATCCGCGCGCGCGGAGTGGAGATGGCGGAGGTCACGTTGCATGTGGGCCTCGGCACCTTCCGGCCGGTGGACACGGAAGACCTCAATCAGCTGGAGTTGCACAGCGAATGGGTGGAGGTGTCTTCTGCCTTGGTGCAGGCTGTGGCCGCCTGTCGCACCCGCGGCGGCCGCGTGATCGCGGTGGGCACCACCAGTGTGCGCAGCCTGGAGGCGGTGGCGCAGCTGCATGGCGGCATCCTCCAGCCCCATGCCGGACCGGTGAATCTGGTGATTCAGCCGGGTTATCGCTTTGCGGTGGTGCAGGGATTGCTCACCAATTTCCACCTGCCCAAGAGCTCCTTGCTGCTGTTGGTGAGCGCCCTGATCGGCCGCCAGCGCTTGCTGGATCTGTACGAACAGGCCAAGGCTGAGGGCTATCGCTTCTTCTCTTACGGCGATGCGATGTGGATCGCCCCGGAGGCTGTGCTCGAGCAGGCGAAACCTCCGCTGGAGACCTAGCGGAGACCAGACCGTTCCGCTGGGATACACGCCATGAAAAAAGCCGCCAACGAAGGTGTTGGCGGCTTGGCAAGGCGACGGCGTGGAGTCACGCCATGGCGTTCACTCAGCTTTGGCCCCAGCAGAGCTTGGGGTTGGCGGTGGTGAGCAGCATGCCGGTCATCGGCACGTTGGTGGTCTGCAGCGTGTAGCTGAACTCGCTGGGACGCACACCGGTGGGCTTGGCGCACAGGAAGGTGGCGCCGTTGGTGTTGGTGGTGGTTGTGGTGCTGATGCCGTAGAGCTGCAGCAGGTTCACCATCGAGGCGTCGTAGTCGACCTCAGCGTCGTTGCTGCCGAGGAACAGCTGGGAGCGGCTGCTGCCACAGCGAGCCTTGGAGGTGGTGACGTTGGGATACAGCGCCTGGGAGGTGTAGGTCACATCACAGATCACACCCTGAGGGGTGTTGGTTGTGCCCTGGATCGAGAGGATGGCCACCGAGGTGGGATTCGCCTGCTTGACGAACACCTGCTTGGGGATGAAGTTCTTCAGGTCAATCGCCTGGGCGCTGTTGGCGAGCAGCACGGGGCTTGCTGCAACAGAGGCGGCGAGGGCAGCGGTGAGCGTGCCAGTTCGAGAGAGGAGGCGCATGCCTGATGCGGAATAGCCCGATAATTGTGTCACGAAGCAGGGCGTTTCGGTCTTATGTAAGTTTATTTTTGCGGCGCGGATTCGCTTTGTAAGCCTGTTTGCTTTGCTGTTGTTTTGGCGTTCTGGCGTTGTGCTTCAGTTCGCCTGTTTCTGGTGCTTGTGGCATGAAAAACCCCGAGGCTTTGGCCCCGGGGTTGCTTGTTGCGATTGGCTTCAGAGGTGCCCTTTCGCTGGATCAGGCAGCGGCCAGGTTGGCGGCCACGAAATCCCAGTTCACCAGCTTGTCGAGGAAGGTGTTGATGTAGTCGGGGCGGCGGTTCTGGTAGTCGAGGTAGTAGGCGTGCTCCCACACATCCATGGTGAGCAGAGCCTTCTGGCCGTGGGCCAGGGGCAGATCGGCGTTGCCGGTCTTGGTCACCTTGAGGGTGCCGTTGTCGAGCACCAGCCAGGCCCAGCCGCTGCCGAACTGGGTGGCGCCGGCCGCCTTGAACGCCTCAACGAACTTCTCGAAGCTGCCGAAGTCAGCGTTGATCTTGTCGAGCAGGGCGCCGCTGGGGGTGCCGCCGCCATTGGGCTTGATGCACTGCCAGTAGAAGCTGTGGTTCCACACCTGGGCAGCGTTGTTGAACACACCAGCCTTGCTGGCGTCACCGGCCACGGCGGTGATGGTGTCTTCCAGGCTCTTGCCTTCCAGCTCGGTGCCGGCCACCAGGTTGTTGAGGTTGGTCACGTAAGCGTTGTGGTGCTTGCCGTGGTGGAACTCAAGGGTCTGGCGGGAGATGTGGGGCTCGAGCGCATCGAGGCCGTAGGGCAGCGCAGGCAGCGTGTGAGCCATGAGACGTGGGGTCGTGCTGGATGTGGCCCGGCCATGGGCCGGACGGCCGCGGCATCCTAACGATCGCTTCAGGTTTCGTAAGTCGCGAGAACCGTCCCCCAGCGGCTTTTCGCGCCCAAAAAAACCGCCGGTCTCCCGGCGGCGTTTGGGGTTATCGAGGCTGATTCAGCCTTTGATCTGCAGCAGCTCCACTTCAAAGATCAAGGTGGCATTGGGAGGAATCACGCCGCCAGCACCACGCTCGCCGTAGGCCAGATCGGGGGGAATCACCAGCTTGCGCTTGCCGCCTACCTGCATGCCGGCCACGCCTTCATCCCAGCCCTTGATCACGCGGCCGGCGCCGAGGGGGAAGGAGAAGGGACCACGGCCGTAGCTGCTGTCGAACTCCTTGCCGTTCTCAAGGGTGCCGCGGTAGTTCACCGAAACGGTCTGGCCGCTGGTGGCTTCAGGGCCATCACCCACCACCAGGTCGGTGATGCGCAGGCCGCTGGGGGTGACGCGCTCCTTGGCGACCACCATTTCACCGCCCAGGCCGGCGGCGCCGGAATCGGCAATCAAGTCGTTGTTGGCGGCGTCGCTGGCCATGGTGAAAAGCGTGGGGTTGGGGTCTTCAGGATCCAGCTCGAACTGGCCGCTCAGGCTGGCCGGTGCTGCAGCGGGTGCCGCGGCAACGGCAACCTGAGCTACGGGCTTGGCTTGCACCGTTGAAGGTGCCACCAGCTGGCTTACGAAGGCCAGGAGCAAGCAGGCCACGCACACCGCCGAGCTGATCAGGATGTCGCGCATGGCAGGGGATGGGCTGAGTCGGCGAGATTCTGCCCCAGCTTCAGTCGGGTAGGTCGCTGAAACCGCTGCCGTCGGGTTGGCCGGCGTCGCTGCGCAGACGTCGCACCTGCTGTTCCAGTCGATCGATCCGGCCCCGCAGTTCATCCACTTCCCGTTGGCGCGCCAGGCCCAGGTCTTGCAGCAGGTGATCGAGGTTGCGTTCCACCTGCCGCTCGGTCTGCTTCTCCAGTTCTGGGTTTTCGCCGCGCAGGCTGGCCAGCACGTCGTCCACGAGCGCTGTGGCCTGGGAGGCATCGAGGCGGCCGCTGCTCACCCACGCCTGGGTGACGCTGCGCAGTCGCTCGGCCACCAGGGATGTGGTGCCGAGGCCCCGCACCAGCAGCTGTTGAAGGGGATTGCTCGCGTCCATGGCGCTGACCGCTTTTGCCTGCCCCAAACCATGGCGCTTACCTAGGGTTCACCGCCATGGCAGGCAACCGGCCTTTGTGGAGATGGATCGCCGCAGCCCTCGGTGGCTTGTTGGCGGGGTTGGCCTTGCCCCCCTGGGGTTGTCCTCCGTTGTTGTGGCTTGCGTTGCTGCCGCTCTGGGCCCTGGGTCCGCGGCCTGCGGCTCTATGGGGTGCGGTGGCGGTGCTGCTGAGCCATCGCTGGTTGCTCTGGTTGCACCCATTGGATTGGGTTGGGGTCCCTCCGGGTCTCAGCTTGCCGCTCTGTGTGGTGTTGTGGCTCGCGCTAGGGGCGGTGGCTGCTGCGCTCCTGAGCGCTTGGCGCCTGGTGGTGCAGCTCTGGGGTGTGGATCGCTGGAGCACTGCGCTCTTTGCGGCGGCGATCTGGGGGTTGGGGGAGGTGTGGCTGGCTCAAGGTCCCTTGTTCTGGATTGGCCTGGGCAGTGCGGCCTTGCCAGGTGATCCAGCGCTGGCGGGTTTAGCGCAATGGATGGGAGCGGGCGGCTTAGCGGCGGTGCAGCTGCTCTTGGCCTGGTGGCTGTGGCGTGTCTGCAGTGCGGGATGGGCGGGGCGTGGCCTGTTTTGGCGTTCGGCTGCTGCCTGGTTCTTGGTGGCGGTGTTGCTGCATGTCTGGGGCTGGGGGCTGCTGCAGGCGGTGCCGCTGGCGGATCGCGGATCGCGCCCCATCAGGCTTCTCGTGCTCCAACCCGCTATTCCCACCCGCGAGAAGTTCAGCTGGATGCAGCAGCGGGCCCTGCAGCGTCGATTGGCAGTCGCTCAGCGGCAGGCGCAGGATCTTGGGGTGGCAGTTCTGCTGCTCCCGGAAGGGGCCTTGGCGCTTGGGCAGCAGCTACCGGAGCCGGCACCGGTGGAAGTGCTCAGCGGTGGCTTCCGCGAGAGCGGCGCTGAGCTGCGCAGCGCTCTGTTGCGGTTTGACCCAGGCGCTGTGGATGCTGCTGCGGCCATCGACAAGCACCGCTTGGTGCCGCTTGGTGAGTGGATTCCAGGCAGTGCCTGGCTCAGCTGGGCGGGCTTGTCGGCCGTGGGTGGTGTGAGCGCTGGAGATGCCTCGCGCCTGTTGGATCGCCCCAACGGGGCCATTGGGGTGGCCATTTGCTACGAGATCGCAGATGGGGCGGGCCTGGCCACTGCCGTTCGTGAGGGGGCGGGTTGGCTCCTGGCCAGTGCCAATCTCGATCCCTATCCCGCTCAGCTGCAGCGGCAGTTTGCGGCGCTGGCGCAGCTGCGGGCGATCGAAACGGGGCGGTGGGTGGTGAGTGCCGCCAACACGGGGCCGAGCCTGGCGGTGGACCCCCGGGGGCACGTGCGTCATCGCCTCGACGGCGAGGTCCCTGACACCTTGCTGGTGGAGGTTCAATCCAAAACAGGCCTCACGGGATACAGCCGCGTGGGCGAATGGCCCCTGCTGGCGCTGGCTGCGGCGGGGGCAGCGTCGCGCGTACGGTCTCGGGTGCGACAATCTTGAGACTTTCTTGAGATCGCCTGTGCCTGGTTCGCGCTGGTGTCGGCGAGGGGTGCTCGCTCTGGCGGCGGTGTTGGCGGGCGCTCAGATGGATGGGCTGAGGGCTGAACCCCAGGCCTTATTGGTGGAAGCGGAGTTGCTGGCGCGGTTGCGGGATCTGGGGGTGGAGGTGCAGCTGGGTGGCGTGTGTGGCGCTCCGGGGCAGTTGGCCACCTACAACATGGGAGCCAACCTTCTCTGCCTGGGTGAGGCGCTGCTGGCGCGTCCGCGGGAGCGCAGCAAGGTGCTTCACCACGAATTGGTGCATGTGGTGCAGGACTGTCTCGATGGCCTGGAGAGCCCCACCTCGATGCCGCTCGCGGAAGGGCTGCGCCGAGCCGGCAGCCTCAGTGAGCGGCAGCTGAATGGGTTTTTCCTGCAGCACCTGCGCAACCAGGGCAACCTCGATCACGTGGTGGCCACTACGGCTGTGCTGCCTCAAGAAGGCCGTCAGCGCGAGATGGAGGCCTATGCACTCCAGGCGGATCCCGCTTTGGTGCAGCACCTGTTGCTGCAAAGCTGTCGCCGCTCCTGATGCACCCCGGCCGGTGATGGCCATGAAAAAGGCGCCCGTTGGGCGCCTGGGGAATGAACGTGAATCGCGTTGATCAGAAGATCTGAGCGCGGGGGTTGCTCACGGTGGCGAGCTGAGCCTGGTGAAGGCGCTTGGCCTTCAGGATCTGCGCGCGAATCAGAGCGAGGGTGTTCATGGCGGTGGCCTCAAGCTGGCAGCCCCGTTCCCTGCTGCCAAGGCGTGCGTCCCAAAGCTGGGATGAACGTGATTAAACAGTAGCAACGGCTACCAGTGCAAAAGTGTTCATGGTGTACCCAGGCTTGGTTTTCCAAGTCACGTTTTGATGTCTTGGCCTTCCGGCGTTGAACTCGGTCCCCGCTCCACGCTGTTGCTGCGCGCGCTCGCCCTGTTGCGCTGGCCTATCGCCCTGGTGGCCTCCACAGGGATCTTGGCCTGGGTGATCGCCACCGATGACGAAATGGTCCTGAAGGGACCCGTACGGGTGAGGCTCACGTTGGATCAGCCGTTGCCCGTGTCAGCGGCCGTGAGCGAGATTGAGGCTCCCATTCCCACCCAGCCTTTGCAGGCCACGGTGAAACTGCCGGATGGAGTGCAGCTGGCCACGCCCGTCGCGGTGCAGGTCCCTCAGCTGAGCAAGCCGTTGAAGGCGGAGGTGTCGGGTGCTGTGGCCGCCCAGGTGGCTGGGAGTGTGGCCGCCCAGGTGAGTGGGAGTGTGGATGCCACGGTGGATGGCGAAGTGGAAGCGGAGATTCCCAAGCCCATCAAGCACGAACGGATTCGCCTAGGCCTTTGAGGGCGATCGCTGGTGAGCCACAAAAAAACCCGGGTCGAACCCGGGTTTGCCGAATGGAGCCAAGGAGACTCGAACTCCTGACCCCCTGCATGCCATGCAGGTGCTCTACCAGCTGAGCTATGGCCCCTTTTGGATCGATGAGCAAGCCGGGAGCTGGAAATCCCGGATGGCCTTTCAGCCGTGCCGTTTCGATGCAGAGAGCTTACACCGCAGGGGGTGCGGGCGGGTTGGTCGCCTAAACCTGGCGCCAGACGGCCACCAGTTTTCCCTGCACGGCCACCTGTTCGGCGTCGAGCACGATCGGCTCGTAGGCGGGGTTGGCTGCTTCGAGTCGCACCTCGCGCCCGTCGCGGTGAAAGTGCTTGAGCGTGGTGCCGCTGCCAGGTACCAGGGCGCTCACGATGGTGCCGTTCCGCAGGCGGCTGGGTTCCGGCACGGGCTCCATCAGCACCACATCGCCGTCGGCGATGTGGGCATCCACCATGGAGTCGCCGTTCACGGTGAGGGCGAACAGGCCGCGGGTTTCCAGCACGGGTGCCAGGTCGATCCGTTCGCTCACATCGTCGAAGGTTTCCACCAGGCCGCCTGCGGCCACGGCGCCGAGCACAGGGATGCCAGGGGTGAGCTCCCCCAGGAGCTGAAGGGTGCGCGCCTGCCCCTCCTGCCAGGTGATCCACCCTTTCTGCTGCAGGTGGCGCAGGCGGCTCTGCACCGGTGCCGGCGAACGCAGGCCCATTGCCTGCATCATCTGCCGAATGGAGGGACTGTGGCGGTGTTCACCGATGAAGCTCGCCAGCCAGTCGTACAGCTCCTGCTGGGCGGATGTGAGCGGTTCAGGGGTTCCGGCGGGCACCAGGCAATGCGGTCGGCGTCAATACATTTGTACCGCTCGAGCTGTTGCTTGGCAAGCGGTGCTTGTCATGGGGTGATTGGGTCGAGTGGTGGCGGCGGAGGCGGCAGCAGCAGTGGTGGCAGGGCAGGGCTGGCTGCTGGTGCTACGGCAGGGATCTGTGGGGTTTGGGGCGGAAGCATGTGCCGAAGCCCTTGGATGCGTTCGGTTGCTGGTTCGGGGCCAAGGCTCCAGAGGCTTTCCAGGTAGAAGAAGCCGGTTCCAAGTCCTTGCTGGCGGTTGGCGTTGACCTTCTCCTGGATCAGTGGCAGTGGGGTGGGGCGGTTGCGTTGGCCGCTCAGCAGCGCAATGGCCGTGGGGATTCGCTCGCGGGCTTCCAGCACTTCTGGCTTGCTCAGCTGGGGGAGATAACTGGCGAGATCCGGCCTGTAGATCTGGATAAGCAGTTCATCGGCCACGCCGGTCTGCACCCAACGCCGCCAATCCTGCAGTTGGAGTTTGTATGCAAAGTCGTAGTAGTTCGGAGAGATCGACACGATGGCGCCAGGCCTGGCTGCGCGAATGGCCTGACTTAGGCGCTGCATGAAGGCGGTCAGCCGATCCGCACGCCATTTCACCCAGGCCGGATCCTCTGGGTTATCTGGTGGTGTCTTGCCGGTGTCTTTGCGATAGAGCTCCACGGTGAATGGGTCGTAGCCAAACTCCCGAGGCAGGCTCATGTGGTCATCGAATTGGATGCCCTCAGCCCCGTATTGGTTCACCACCTCGAGCACGAGATCGGTGATCAATTGCTGCACCTCGGGGCGGAAGGGATTCAGCCACACCACTTCCCCAGCGGCACTGATCGAGGTGAGGCTGCCGTCGCGCTTCTGGGTAAGCCAGCTTCGGTGTTGCTTGGCCACCTCTGAATCGGGGGGTGCCATGAAGCCGAATTCAAACCAGGGCAGCACCTTGAGCCCACGCTTGCGGCTTGCGCTGATGAGTTCACCGATTACATCCTGTCCCTGCAGGCCGCGGTAGGTGAAGGTCTGAAAGCCCCTGTTTTCGCTCAGTTGGCTGGGGTAATACGCCATACCCCCGTTCCACACCACCACGTAGAGGCGGTTGAGGTGCAGATCGGCCAATTGATTCACCGTGGCCTGCATCCGCTCTCGGTCGCGCAGCACGGGCATGTCGTTGGCGGTCAGCCAAACACCGCGCAGCTCCTCTTGCCCAAGCGCTGGCGGCTGCCAAGGCACCAGCCAGGAGCACAGCAACGCTGCTACTAGGGCTTTCAGCTTGGGTTGTCGCAGCAGAAGCGGGTGTGCCACGCCCCGAACGTTAGGGAGAGTTGGTGGCTCCTTTGGTGCCGCCCAGGAGTGCCGCCAGCAGGGCCTGTTGGGCGTGCAGGCGGTTTTCGGCTTGATCAAAGATGCGGCTGTTGCTGCCTTCCATGGCGCCGGCACTGATCTCCAGGCCGCGGTAGGCGGGCAGACAGTGCAGCACGATGGCGCGCGGGTCGGCCTCGGCCACCAGCTCCTCGTTGAGGCACCAGCCGGCGAAGGCGCGTTCCCGTTCAGCCTTCTCCTCCTCCTGGCCCATGGAGGCCCACACATCGGTGTAAAGAGCATGGGAGCCGCGCACGGCGGCCACGGGCTCGTGCAGCACCTCGATCGCGCAGCGGTCGCCCGCGAGCTGTTGAGCCTGCTGCAGCACTGCTGCGTCGGGCTCGTAGCCCTTGGGGCAGCCCACCCGCACATTCACGCCCAGCAGCGCGCCGCACAGCATCAGCGAGTGGGCCACGTTGTTGCCATCACCCACATAGGAGAGGGTCAGCCCCGGCAGCGCGCCGAAGGCTTCCTGGAGGGTGAGGAAATCGGCCAGTGCCTGGCAGGGATGTTCCAGATCGGTGAGGGCGTTGATCACCGGGATTGAGGCCCAATGGGCGTACTCCGCCAGCTCCTCCTGGGCGAAGGTGCGGATCGCCAGGGCATCCACGTAGCGGCTGAGAACCCGTGCTGTGTCAGCCACGGGTTCTCCCCGGCCCACCTGGCTCACTTGGGGGTTGAGGTCGATGGTCTGCCCACCCAGGCGCGCCATCGCCACGGTGAAGCTCACCCGGGTGCGCGTGGAGGCCTTGCTGAAGATCAGGCCAAGCGTGCGGCCTGCCAGGTCGATCCGCGTGCGCCCGGCTTTGAGGTCGGCAGCGAGCTGCAGCAGTGCGGCCGTCTGCTCGGCGCTGGCGTCGGTGGAGGAGAGAAAGTCGCGCCCTTTCAGCTCCGCCAAGGCGGGGTAGCCGCTGCTGGCAGCCATCGGCCCTTCTTCAAACAACCCTTATCCGGGATGAGGGGCCCCGCCGTCAAGTCTTTCGATGGGTTGGTGTGGTGTCCAAGCAATTGTCCGCCAGGGATATCCACGGATATCCACTGGCGGATAGCGGCACAGCAACAGTGCGGTGAAGCGGCGCCGGATCAGGCGATCGCCACTGCCTCCTCAGGCATCACGCTGCTGGCCAGCAGGTCCTTGAGGTCGTCGCCCTCAATCACTTCCTTCTCCAGGATCTGCTGGGAGATGCTCTCCAGAAGATCACGGTTGTGGTGCAGGATCGAGAGGGCCCGGTCGTGGGCGCGGTCCACCAGGGTGCGCACCTCCTTGTCGATGGCCTGGGCCGTGGCATCACTCACCACCCGGCGCGGGTTGTTGCCGCCGCCGAGGAAGCGACTGCCGCCCTGCTTGTCGTAGGCGAGGGGGCCGAGCACGTCGCTCATGCCGTAGGTGCCCACCATCTGCTCGGCGATGTCGGTGGCGCGTTGCAGGTCGTTGGCGGCGCCGGTGGTGACAGCTCCGAACACGATCTCTTCGGCACTGCGGCCGCCCAGCAGCGTGGCGATCTGGCCTTCGAGGTCTTCCTTGGAATTGAGGAAGCGCTCTTCGGTGGGGAGCTGCAGCGTGTAGCCGAGGGCGGCCATACCGCGGGGCACGATGGAGATCTTGGCCACCTTGCTGCCGCCAGGCATGAGGTGTCCCACGATCGCGTGGCCCACTTCGTGGTAGGCCACCACTTTCTTCTCGTCGGGCTGGAGCACGCGGCTCTTCTTCTCCAGACCAGCCACCACCCGCTCGATCGCCTCATTGAGATCGCCCTGTTCCACAGAGGTGCGTTTGCTCCGGGCGGCCAGGAGTGCAGCCTCGTTCACCAGGTTGGCCAGGTCGGCGCCCGAAAAGCCGCTCGTGGCCTGAGCGAGCTTGTCGAGATCCACGCCTGGGGCCAGCTTCACCTTGCGGGCATAGATATCGAGGATCGTCTTACGGCCGGAGAGGTCGGGTCGATCCACCAGCACCTGGCGGTCGAAGCGGCCGGGGCGCAGCAGAGCGGCGTCGAGGGTTTCGGGCTGGTTGGTGGCGGCCAGCACGATCACCGGCTTGTCCTTGGCGGCAAAGCCATCCATCTCGGTGAGCAGCTGGTTGAGCGTCTGCTCGCGCTCATCGTTGCCGCCAACCACACCCATCGAGCCGGCACGGCTCTTGCCGATGGCATCGAGTTCGTCGATGAAAATGATGCATGGCGCTTTCTTCTTGGCTTCTTCAAACAGATCGCGCACACGGGCTGCGCCGGCGCCCACGAACAGCTCCACAAATTCCGAGCCGCTGATGATGAAGAAGGGCACGCCCGCTTCACCGGCCACGGCTTTGGAGAGCAGGGTTTTGCCCGTGCCGGGAGGACCCACCAGCAGCACGCCCTTGGGAATGCGGGCGCCGATGGCGGTGTAACGCTCCGGAGTTTTGAGGAAATCAACGATCTCGGTGAGTTCCTGTTTGGCCTCATCTACACCGGCCACATCGGCGAAGGTGACGCGCGATTCCTCATCGGGCACATACACCTTGGCTTTGCTCTTGGTGAAGCTCAGCGCGCCCTGGGCACCGCCCATCGAGCGGCGCGCGAAGAACTGGAGCACCAGGATGAAGATCAGCGGCGGAACGATCCAGCTGAGGGCCGTGGTGATGAAGCTGGGCTTTTGGGGCGGGGCCGCGGCGAACTCCACACCGTGCTCCTCAAGCCGCTTCGGCAGATCCATGTCGAAGATCGGCGTGGTGGCCAGCACCGAGGGGGCTCCATCGGCGGGCGCCTCCTTCAGTTCGTAGCGGATCTGTTCCTGGGTGATGTAGGCGCGGCGCACGTTGCCGTCGTCCACCTGGCTCACAAACAGCGAGTAGGGAACGCGGGGCACCTGCTGCATGCCCTGATTGGGTAGGAAGCTGCTCACCAGCAGCAGCACCCCAAATCCGATCAGCACCAGGTTGACGATGCCGAACCGCCGATTCGGGGGCGTGTCGTCCTTGCGGATAGGCATGCGCAGCTAGCCGTAATGGCCACCAAACTAAGGGCCACCCACGGCTCTCATGGTGGGTGAGAACCGAACGGGAGCTGTTCGCGCCGTGTGTGGTCGTTATTCCCTCACCGCTCGCCTCGATCAGCTGCTGCCGCGCCTGCAGGGTGAGCTGCCATTGGGGCTGGAGAGCTACTACGCCCCGAGGCCGCTGATCGCCCCAGGTGAGCCGGTGTTGGCGCTGCGGCAGGAGCATGGCCTGCTGCAGCCAGCCTTGATGCTGTGGGGGTTGCTGCCGGAGTGGAGTAAGGACCCGCTGGGCGGGCCGCGACCCTTCAATGCCCGCGCTGAAACCGTGGCGGAGAAGGCCAGCTTTCGCGGCGCCTGGCGCCATCGGCGCTGCTTGTTGCCAGCGGATGCCTTTTTCGAGAAGGGCCATCGCATCCAGCGCTGTGATGGCGATCTGTTTTGGCTGGCCGGCATCTGGGATCGCTGGATCGGCCCCGATGGCAGCGAGGTGGAGAGCTGTTGCGTGCTCACCACGGCGCCGAATGCCTTGGTGGCTCCGCTGCACAACCGCATGCCGGTGATCCTTCCCAACGGTCTTGAGCAGGCCTGGTTAGAGGCCAGGGATGGCCCGGGCCTGCGCGTGCTGGAGCCGTTGCTGGCTGGGTGGGATCCCGCTGGCTGGGTGGCGGAGCCACCCCGATCCAAGCCCCCTCAGCGCCGCGCTGATCACGAAGACGGACCGCAGCAGTTGCCGCTCTTCTCCTGATCCCCACAATGACCGCAGTACGAAGACACGCTGCGCGTGAAAGGGCCGTCCCTGCGTCGCCGGCAGCACGGTTACGTGAGCCTGCTGCTCACCTGTCTGGGGGTGATGGCTTGCTTGATGCTTCCCCACGGGTTGCGTCAGTTGGCGGCGGTGGGCTATCTGGCGCTCCCGCTGGTTTTGCTGCGCACCCTGGGTTTACGCATTGACGAGGGGTCTTGGCCCACCCTGCGCATGCACGTCTACCGCTTCTTGGCCTTGGTCACCTGGGTGACCTCGTTGGTTTGGTATCTCACGCCGCTGTCGCATCGCAGCACGGGTGTGCCGCTCCTGCTGTTGTGGGCCCTGCTGGTGCTCTGGAGCTGCGAACGACTGGTTCGCATGCTGGCCCTGGAGCGTCGCATCAATCGTGAGGTGCTGTTTGGAGCCCTGGCGGGTTATCTGCTCCTCGGTTTGGCCGCTGGCCTGCTGTTCAGCGCCTTGGAAACGGTGGTGCCGGGCAGCTTTGCCGCCTCCCGCGTGATAGACGCTCCGGTGTTGCGCTGGCATGGCGCCCATGCCAATCCCGCTAGTCCTGTGTGGGCGGTGGATTTTGTTGAACTCAACTACTTCGCCTTCGTGACCCTCACCACCACGGGCTACGGCGATATTCATCCGGTGACGCCGCAGACGCAGATGCTCTGCGTGATGGTGGCGATCACGGGCACCTTGTATCTGGCGATGGTGATGGGGGTGTTGATCAGCCGCTACACCGCTCGTGATGTGGAGGATGAGCTCGAGAATTAGAGACTGAGCTCCAGCAGGCAGTCGTCGCCGAGTTGCTGGAGCCGCGTTGTCGGCCATGGCACCGCCTGGTTGACATCCACGAAGCCCAGATCACCCAGGGGGGTTCGAGCCGGTGTGCCGCCCAGCAGCTTGGGGGCCAGCACTGCCGCCACCTGCTGCACGCAGCCCTGCTGGAGGGCGGCGGCCGCCAGCTCCGGCCCGCATTCCCACAGCGCCTGATTGCAGCCCCGCTGGCCAAGGGCTTCCAGCAGCTCTAGCGGTTCGCAGCGCTCGAGCACCAAGCGCTCCACCCCCAGGGCATCGAGGCGGAACCGCGCGGCCGCGGGGGCGTCGTAGCCATGCACCACCAGGGTGGGTGCGAGGGTTTGATCCCAGAGCTGGGCCTGTTGGGGCAGATCCAGGCTGCGGCTGATCACCACGCGCAACGGTTCAGGTGTGCGTTGGCCCCGGGAGGTGAGCAAAGGGTTGTCGGCCCGCACGGTGCCGCCGCCCACGATCACCGCATCGCACTGGGCTCGCAAGCGGTGCACCCAGGCGCGGGCATCGGGCCCGGAAATCCACTGGCTCGAGCCGTTGGGCAGGGCTGTGCGGCCATCGAGGCTCATGGCCCACTTGAGCAGGCCTAGAGGCCGGCCTTGTTCCACCCGGTGCAGGAAGCCGCGATTGAGGGTGCGGGCTTCGGCTTCACACACCTCTTCCACCACTTCAACGCCGGCCTCCCTCAACTGGGCGAGCCCCTGGCCAGCCACGCGGGGATCGGGATCGCGCATCGCCACCACCACCCGCGCCACCCCTGCCCTCAGCAACGCCTCAGTGCAGGGTGGGGTGCGGCCGTGATGGCAGCACGGTTCGAGGGTGACCACCGCCGTTCCTCCCCTGGCCCGCTGCCCCGCCTGGCGCAGGGCATGCACCTCGGCGTGGGGGGTGCCGGCCCGTTGATGGAAGCCTTCCCCTACCAGTTGGCCGGCGGCATCGAGCACCACGCAGCCCACCAAGGGATTGGGGCTTGTGCGGCCGCTGCCCAGGGCGGCCAGCTGCAGCGCCCGTTGCATCCAGGGCCGCCAGGGGCTGCTCATGCGCCGATGCGGTTGGGCTGATCCTCGCGCCAGCTGGGCAGGCTGCGCCATTCACCCACCACAAAGGGCGGCACCGGCAACTCCACAAACACCCCGGGCAGCTCAAGGCGTAGGGGGCGGTTTTGGTGCAGGTCGGCCAGCAGCGGGTTGAGATCAAACTCGGCAGCGGCATCGCGGCCATCGCTGGCCAGCTTGGGGTTGGCGGTGGTGATGTCAGCGAGCTCCCAGGTTCCCCGGCCGGAGTGCACGATCAAGGAGGTGGGGTGATCCAGGCGCACCCGTCCGGGGTAGCCCACGATCCGCAGGGTGACCGGGCCGCCGGGAGGGCCGGTGCGGTAAGCCACGGCCTGCCAACTCTGGTAATCGAGGTCGCGCAAACTCTCAAGACTGCGCACCACCTCCTGGCCGTTCTCGTCGGGGTGGGCATGCACCTGGGCCCAGGCGGGCTGCAGCGGTGTGAGCAGCAACAAGGCGCCAGCCAGGCAGGCCAGCAGAGCGCGAACGAGTGAACCTGACGCCATGGCCCTGCAGATCTGCCGCTCAGCGTATGGGCCGGAGTGGATCAGTCGTAGTGGCTCCACATCCTCAGCACCCTCACAACGCCCTCTTCGGTGTCGACGGAATACACCAGCCGGTGCTGGATGTTGATCCGCCGTGAGTAAGCACCGCGCAGGTCGCCAACCAGGGCTTCATAGGGAGGCGGTTGCGTGAAGGGATCGTCGGCCAGCAGGGTCAGCAGTTGTTGGGCTTTCTCTTTGAGTGCTGGTGAGGCACTGGCGAGTTTGCGGGCGTCTTTCTGGGCCTGACGGGTGAAGAGAACACGCCAGCTCACCAGCCAGCGTCCTCGCTGAGCTCGTTGATCGGTGCGGCCATCCCTTCGAGGATCGACTCGCGCATGCCTGGGATGGAGGCGAGGTAGAGGGTTTCCTGGATGGCGCGCCAGTCCTGCTCGGAGAGCAGCACAGCGCTGCCGCGCTTGCCGTGAATCTCAACCGGTTGGTGCGATTCACGCACTTCATCGATCAACGAGAACAGGCGCCTGCGCGCCTCGCTGGCACTGATCGATCCCATGCGCCCCTCGGGTTTGTACCGTTAATGGTACGAGTTCTGAGTTGGTGCTCAGCTTCGCTCGGCGCCGGGGATGGGTTGCCAATCGGTGTGGGTGGCCCACACCCCCCAGATCGCCATGGCGCGCAGGTAGTGGCAGGCGCGGAAGGTGTTCACCGCCGTGATCGCTTCCGGGGTGCGGAACTGCAGGCCGCCGGAATACACCTGCTTCACCACCGCGGAGGTGATCGCCAGGGCGGTGGGGGTGTCGCCCATTAGGCGGTAGTAGCTGGCGATGCCGAAGTTGATGCCGGTCCACACCTCGAGCGGGTGGGTGCCGTTGGGATCGAGGGGTGTGCCGTCGCGTCGCAGGCCATTGGCCACGCCGAGCTGGCCGCCTTCGAAGGCCTCGAAGCAGGCTTCCTTCACAGCCTTGAGGGTGCTACGGCTGTTGGCCTCGCTCACCACGGGCTCCAGCCCCAGAAGGCGCGCATAGAAATCGCCGCAGAGCTGGTCGGCCATCACCACAGGGGTGCCGCTCTCCGCATCGATGTCGTAGTACTCGCCGTTCCAAAGGAGCTTGTCGAAGTTCCCCCGCGATTGCGCCAGCCAAGCGCTGAATTCCTGTTGCTCAGCGGAGGTGTCGAGACCGGTGCTCAGTTGCAGTTGCTGGGCGATCGCCAGGGCAGCCTCCAACGCTGCAATCCAGAGGGCCCCGCAGTAGGCGCTCACCCCCTTCAGCGGCCAGTCGTCGAAGGTTTGGTCGGGTGCTCCGCCGTTGTCGGGCAGGCCATCGTTGTTGATGTCGAAGGTCTTCAGATACCTGAGCGCCTCAACCGCGGCTGGCCAGCACTCCGCCAGGAAGTTGATGTCTTCGCCGTTGGGGGCGAGCTTGAAGGTGCGCCACACCTGCAGCACGTAGTCGCTGGCGAGGTCTTTCCAGAGATTGCAGTCTTGGTAAGCGGTGTAGTTGGTGGCATCCCAGGGCCGCTCGTTTGGAGCGCCCAGGTCGTGGGGGGTGGCACCTTTCAGCTTGCGGGCCGCTTCCACACGCCCTTTGCCCTGGGTGAAATACCAGCCGATCGGCCGCGGGCTGGGATCAGCGGCGGGGATGGCGCGGGCAAAGCTGCGCAGCACCGCCTTATCGAGCTCCGGCCACAGCTGCAGTAGGGCCAGGGAGCCGTAGAGGCGCACATCGAGGCTTTCGTACCAGGCGTAGTCGAGGCACTCGAGCACGCCGAATCGGCCGTAGGGATCTTCCCTGGAGGCCGCGCTCCAGAGGCTGCCGCCGCTGCAGAGGTCGTAGAGCTCGTTGAACAGGGCCATGCGCAGTGGCTCCGGTAGATCGCTGCGCTCCAGCACCGGCTGCTGCCAGGCCTCGATCTGATCACGCCAGTGGCGCCAGTTGCTCAGGCCCTCGGCGGCGATGGCGGTGGCGTTGCGGGCGCTGCTGCCGAAGAAATCGGTGTAACGGCGCAGGGCGCTGGTGCCTGTGGCGAAGGCCGTCACGGGCAAATCCCAGCTGATCACCACCGGGATCTCGATGCTCTGGCCCGGCTCCAGCCGGCACTGCACGGCCAGGGCGGCGCTGGCGGGATCGTTCGGGCTGCTGCGGCGGTCGTTGTTGCTGTCGGGGATGGAGCCATCGCGGCTGAAGCTCCCCCAGAGTTCGCTGCCATCGCCGTGGGGATTCCAGCGGCTGCAGCGCTGAATGCGAACCCCGGGCTGCTGCGTGGTGGCAATGCACCACTGGCCTTCACCTTCGGCAACCGGTTGGGAGACGTCTCCTTCCAGCAGCACGCCTGTTAGGGAGCCATCGTCGACCCAGCGGTTGCGATGCCCTTCGCTCTTGCCGATCGCCGGGGCGTAGTTGTGCTCCGGGCTGCCGTCATCGCGGAAGTGCACCTCCGCGGAGGAATCGGTGTTGGTGAACCAGCCGGTGGTGTTGCGCCAGCTCAGCAGCAACGAGAGATCGAGGGGCTGGCGGGTGGGATTGCGCAACGTCCACACGAACACCGCCAGCGGGTAGCTGGTCTGTTGATAGTTGCCCGGCAGGATCGGGCTGAAGGCCTGGCAGCTCACCTCGGCATCGAACACGCCCTGGTAGTGACTCCAGCTCAGGGGGTAGCGCGCGGCATAGGTGCCAGTGGTGCGCTCCGGGGTGCTGGCGGGATACCAGCTCCAGCTCGGGAGCGGTTCGCCGGCTTCGGGGCGCGATGCATCGCTCTCCGGTTGCACCGCCAGGGCATGGGCGCGGCTCTGCTGGCCGTTGTTTTCAAACAGGGCGAACTGGCAATCGGGCAGCGTGCCGAACCAGTGCTCGCCGCCATCGAGATGCCAGAGGTTGAACGAGCCATCGGGGGCGCGGCCGATGCAGCCGGCGCCGAATCCCCCCAGGGGCATGCCGTGGTTGGGGCCGTCGTCGAGGTTGCTGGCGTAGCGAACGGTGTAGGGCGCCTGCCAGCCCAGGCCCAGCGCGCGGTTCCAGCTGGCCTGCGGGGGTTGCCAGCGGCCTGTGCTCGAGCGGCCCAGCCCCTTGCGGCGCAGCAGCGATTTCAGGGCAGATAGGCCGAGGCGCGCCATGGGGCACAAGAAGGTGCCGCCAGCTTGTCAGAGCTTGCCGGTGGGCGCTGCCTCACCCACGTCCTGATCCACCAGGGCGTCGAGGGTGACGGCTGAGCGCACCAGCGCCTGGTAGCGCTGCACCACCCTGCGGTTGCGCTCGAGCCAGCCGGCAGGGTTGCCCTGGGCGGCCGCGAGGCTGCCGGTGTGGTCGCCATCCAGCAGGTCGAGTTCGCTCTGTTGGCTGATCAAGGCCACCAGCAGTTCGTGGATGCGTTGACGACGATCGGTGTGGGACATCGACTTCAAGGGGCGGGTTGGCTAGTGGTGCCCACCCACAGGCGCACAAAGTGATAGCCCAGCGACAACAGCACCGGCCCCAGAAACAGGCCAGCCAGTCCGGCTTTGAGGGTGCCTCCAAGCACGCCCACCAGGATCACGAGCATCGGCACGGGCAAGCCACGGGCCATCAGTAAGGGTTTGAGCAGATGCTCCAGCAGGGTGGCGGCCACCAGCCAGAGGCTGAGCAGCAGGGCCAGCAGCGGCGGCAGATGGTTCCAGGCCATCACCAGGGCCACGAGCACCACTGGTAGGGGGCCGATCTGCAAGAGGCAGAGGATCAGCGCCACCACCGTGAGCAGGCCTGACCAGGGCACATCGGCGGCCACTAGGCCCAGACCGATCAGCAGCGATTGCAAAAAAGCCACCCCCACCACCCCGCGTGACACGTTGCGCACGGTGGTGGCCGTGATCAGCTGCACCGTGTCGGCGTGCTCCGGCACCAGGCGAGCCAGCAGCTTCCGCAGCCTGAGCAGCAATGCTTCGGAGTGCACCAGCATCAAGGCCGCCACCAGCAGGCTCAGCAGCAGCTTGAGGAAGCCAAGTCCCTTGGCGAGGGTGGTTTCCAGCAGGCGGGTACCCAGGCTCGTGAGCGTGTCCGAATGGGTGCGCAGCAGAGTGTGCAGGTCGCCGATCACGCCGTGCCAGAGCGGCTGGATCGCGGGGCCCACCACGGGAATCTCCAGCAGCAGGGTGGGCGGTTGTGGCAGCGCCTGTTGGCCGTGGCGCACCAGGTGCACCAGCTCGCTCACATTGCTGAGCAGGGCGGCCGCGAGGGCGCCCACCGGGCCGAGCAGGATCAGCAGCCCCACCACCACGATCAAGCCGGCTGCCCACCAGCGCCCCAGCCGTAGCCGACGCTGCAACCAGAGATGCAGTGGCTTGAGGATCACCGCCAGCAGGCTCGCCCACACCAGGATTTCGGCAAAGGGCTGCAGGATCAGCACGCAGGCGGCGCCGAGGCTCGCCAGCAGCAGCAGCCTGATCAGGGCGTCAAGGGGGAGGGGCATCTCAGGCGGCGCTTGGGGGCCCGGCCTCAAAGCGATCCAGCAGCACCTGCACCGGGATCTGGGTGCGGAAACGGCAGGCGCTGGTTTCGCTGCAATCGAGGGTGCCGTGCTCCCAGAACTTGTTGCTGCCCATGCCGCCGCCGCAGAGGCCGTAGTAGTCGCAACTGCTCTGGCAGCGCGCCATCCCGGAGGTCACGTCGCCCCAGAGTTGCTGAAAGCGGGGGGTGTGGGCGGCCTCCACCAGGCTGGTGGTGCGGATGTTGCCCAGGTTGAAGCTGCCGTAGCGCTCACTGCTCACCGAGAGCAGCTCGGGATCAAAGGTGGAGAAGTTGCCCTGCCAATCCACGCTGAGGATGGAATAGGGCCGGTTGAGTTCGTTCTGGTTGAGGCGGCGGTTGCGCTGAATCAGATCGATCACCTGCTGAAACTCCCGCAGCATTAGCGGGTGGCCATCGGCTTCACTGAGCTGCCAGAAGCGGGTGAGGAACTGGCGGTAGCGCTCCTCCTGCTCGCTCCCCTGCATCGAGGAGCTGGTGTGCACGCCCTCCTGCTCCTCTACGTTGAAGCCCACGGAGGTGATGCCGTTGTCGCGGAAGAAGCGATACATCGCCTCGGGTTGCTCCATCGCGGCGGCGGTCACCACGGCGATCACATGGCAAGGGATGCCGTTGCGCTTGAGCGCTTCGATGCCTCGCATCGTGAGGTGATGGGAGGCGTTGCCGTTGCGAAAGCGGCGATGGGCGTCGTGGATGGCCGCCGGCCCGTCCACGCTCACGCCCACCACGATGCCGTTGCGCCGGAAGCAGTCGCACCAGGCATCGTTGATCAGCGTGCCGTTGGTTTGCACGTGCTGCTCGATCACCACGGCACCGCCCGTGTACTCCTGCACACAGCGTTCGATGATCGCGGTGGCTTCGTCGTAGTAGCTGCAGGGGAGCGTCAGCGGCTCACCGGCGTGCCACACCAGCGACAGCTGAGGCCCGCAGAAGGGGCTCTCCAGGATGCGCTGCAACAGCAGTGGCAGCAGCTCCAGATCGAACACCCGCCGTTTCTGGCGATCCGGCAGGTAGCAGTAGTCGCAGTCGAGGTTGCAGAGGGAGGTGGATTGCACCACCACCAGCCCGATCGGGCCGAACCGGCTCAGCTCGAGATCAGGAAGAGCGGAGCCGGCTGGAGTGATCTCGCCGCTGATCACCAGTTGATGAAGCTGCTCGGCAGCACGTTGCCCCAGCCGCCGTTACCCCAACCGCCATTGGGCCAGCCCAGGTTCACATTCACGCCGCCGCCGTAGTAGCGGCCGCCATTACCCCAGCCGCCGCCGCCATTGCGCCAGCCGCCACCACGGCCACCGTTGCCCCAGTTGTGGCCACCGCCATTGCCCCAGTAGCGGGCGATCAGTTGACCGCCCGGGGCCGCGTTCAGCTGGGGTTGCCAGGCGCCATCGCGCAGGGCCTGAATCCGGTTTTCGAGCGGATTGCTCAGGTCAGGGGCCTGATACACAGCCGCTTGAGCCGTTTCGGTGAACACCGCGGCAGCAGCGGTGAGGGTGAGCAGCTGCAGAAGGGAACGGGGTGCCATGGCAGTGAAGGGTGCGGTGAAGTCAGCAGTGCTAGAGGTTCAGGACAGATTCAGCAGTGCGGCGGTGAGGAGCACATTCGTGAAATAGGCCTTGATCACGTCTTGGCTCAGATTCACCGTGCTGCCAGGGCCCACCCACTGGTTGATGCGCTGCAGGGCAGAGGGATCGTCGTTGATGTAGGCCTGCATCAACTTGGCGATGGCCAGGTTGCTGAGGTTGAGCAGGCCGGAATTGTTCTCAGGCACCACGCAGCCCACCGCAGAGCGGTTGTATGGAACCGTGGGGGTGACGTTGCCGGCTGGATCCACCGCGGCTCGATTGGCCAGCAGCCAGAGGCTGTCGCCGGCGAGAAACTGCACCTCGCCGTTCTTGAGGGCCTCGAGGGCGGCGGCAGGATTTTCAAACAGTGCCAACTCACCGCCGCTGACGGTTTTTTCGATGGCGTGGGCCGCGAGGCTGTTCTTCACCGCGCCAATGGTTTTGCCTTGCAGCGCAGCGGGGGTGCCGTCATTGCCGGGGGGGGTGATCAGGCGCGTGCCACTCAGGGCGAAGGGCAAGGAGTAGTCGACAAACATGGCGCGGCCCCAGCTGAAGCCGGCACCGCAGGACAAGTCAACAGCGCCGCTGGCGATCGCCGCGAGCCCCTCGTTGATGGAGTTCACGGGTTGCGGCACCAGTTGCACGGGCTTGCCCGTGTAATCGCTCAGCTCTTTCTGGATCTCCTTGGCGAACTCCATGCCAAGGCCCACGTAGGCATTGCCCTGCTGGGTGGTGTAAGGCAAGTCGCCGTTGAGCACCACGGTGTTGAGCCTGCCGGTGCGGCTCACGCGTTCGAGCACGGTTTCGGCCTGGGCCGGCTGCAGAACTCCCAGCGTGAGGCTGAGCAGAGCTCCGGTTAGTGCGGTTAGTCGAACAGCCATCGCGTGGGGCGCAGACTCAGACAGTTGGCCGGAGGGTAGGCCAGTTTTGGCTCTTCTGCAGACCGTCTCACGACCAGAATGCCGAGATGATTGAGGTGATCGGCACTGACGCTGGCGCACCGGCCAGCCTGCCGCCGGCTCAGCAAGAGCTGCTTCGCCAGGCCGCGCTGGTGGCCGCACCCCGCCGTCTGCACGCCGCTGTGCAGAGCTGGGTTGGTGATGGCGGGCCCGCACTGATCGCCAGCGATCAGCCGGAGCCGCTGCTGGAGCAGCTGCGCAGCCTTGATGCCGCGCAACCGGTGGTGGTGCTCGCCAGTGGCGATCCCCTCTGGTTTGGCATCGGGCGGCTGCTGCTGGAAGGGCTCCCGGCCGAACGGCTGCGGTTTCACCCGGCCGCCAGCTCCCTGCAGTTGGCGTTTGCCCGTATCGGTCGGCCCTGGCAGGACGCCAGCTGGCTCAGCCTGCATGGCCGCGACCCCGAGCCTTTGGCCGCGCGGTTGCAGCAGCGACCCGGCGCCTTGGCGGTGCTCACCGACCCAAGCCGCGGTGGTGCCGAAACGGTGCGCCGCTGCCTGCGGGCCGCGGGGCTGGAGCAGGCCTACGGCTTCTGGCTCTGTGAGCGGCTTGGCCACAGCGCCGAGCGGGTGCAGCGCCTGGCGCCCGACGATCCCCTTCCCGCCGATCTCGATCCGCTGCATTTGGTGGTGCTGGTGGCCGAGCCGCCGGCGCTGCCGGCGCACCTGCCCCTGTTTGGTCTGCCGGATGGGGTGTTTCTGCAGCATCCGGATCGCCCCGGGTTGATGACGAAGCGCGAGGTGCGCATTCAGCTGCTGGCCGATCTCGATCTGCCCCAGGAGGGCGTGCTTTGGGATGTTGGGGCCGGCGTGGGTTCGGTGGGGCTGGAGGCGTTGCGGCTGCGGCCAGCCCTGCAGCTCTGGGCCCTTGAGCAGCGCGGCGGCTCGGCGGCCTTGATCAAAGCCAACGCGGCTCGGCTCGGCGTGCAGCCGGTCCGCGTGCTGGAGGGGCGCGCCCCCGAAGCTTTGGCGGAGCTGCCTGATCCTGATCGTGTGCTGATCGGCGGCGGTGGCCGCGATCGCCGTGCCCTGCTGGAAGCCGTGTTGGAGCGCTTGCGCCCTGGCGGCGTGGTGGTGATTCCGCTGGCCACCGTGGAAGCGCTGGCTGAGCTGCGGCCCGTGCTCGAGCGGGCCGGGCTCACCGTGGCTGTGGCGCAGCATCAGGCCTGGCGCGGGGCTCCCCTGGCGGATGGCACCCGCCTGGCGCCGCTCAATCCTGTGTTGGTGCTGCGGGGCGAGCGGCGGGCGCCAGCAACGACGGCCTGAGGGGCCGGATCAGGGCTTCACTCCCCACCACGATGCCGAGACGGCGTGCTTCTCCAGCCGCCAGCTCCACCACGCCATCGCCTGGTTCATTCGGGCCATAACTGCGGCAGGGCAGCCGCGGGCAGGGCGTGGCGGCTTCCTCGATGGCGATCACGCGGTTGTCGTTGATAAACACCATGTCGAGCGGTTCGGGCGTGCGGTGCATCCAGAAGCGCAGCAGCTCATCCTCAAACGGAAACCACATGCCCCGCAGAGGCGGCAGCGGGCCGCGCAGTTGCAGCCCCATGGCCTGCTCCTGTGCTTCATCGGCCACCTCCAGCTGGATGCACTGTTGGCTCGGCAGGCACCACTCCGCTTCCACCGGCAGCATCTGCGGTGGCTCTTTGGCCTGGAGCGTGCCGGGGGCCAGCATCAGCCCTAGGGCCAGCAGGGCTTGGCGGAGCGTGCGCATGTTCATCGCGGTGGTGGGCCATCGCTGAGGCAATAGCCCTGGCCCCGCACAGTGTGGATCAGTCGCTTTTCCCCTTGCTCCTCGAGCTTCTGGCGCAGATAGCGCACGTACACCTCGATCACGTTGCTGGCCGCGCCGCGCTGGTCGTGCCACACCTGACGCAGGATCTGATCGCGGCTGAGCACCTGGCCGCTGTGCTCCATCAGCAGCAGCAGAAGGGCGTATTCCCGGGCCGTGAGCGGCACAATCCGCTGGCCGCGGCGCACCTCGTGGCGGCTGGGAATCAGGCTCAGATCGCCGAGGCTGAGGCGATCCTCCGGCGGGCGGCCTTTCTCCAGCAGCTTGCGGTGCAGGCGCAGGCGCATCAACAGATCGCTCGCTCCGGCTGACGACAACCAGAAATCGGTGGCCCCCGAGCGCAACAGACGTGAGCGGGCCGCCACGCTGTCGGTGCCGATGTCGAGCAGCACCGGCACAGCGCCGATCCGCTGCAGCAGCTGTGGCAACTGATCAGCCAGCTCGGCGCCGAGCACCGCTAGATCACAGCCGGCTTCGATGCCTGCTTCCCCGAGGTGGCAGGTGTAGCCGGAGGCTTCCAGCCGCGGTGCCAGGGCTTCGGCCTCCTGGCCAAGCAGCAGCAGCGTGGCGCTACTCATGCCGGGGCGCCGGGTTTGGCCACGTGCGGCAGGCCCCAGCCCAGCTTGTTGCGCAGCACCTGGAAAAACTCGTGATCGGCCAGGCGTACGAAGCGCACCGGGTGGTCGCTGCGGCGGATCAGCACCCGGTCTTCCGGCCACACGTAGCAACCGGCGCTGCCGTCCACCACCATCATCAGCCGCTCCGGCGTGGCCGGAAACACCGTGACGGGTTCCTGATCGCTGAACACCAGCGCCCGCGAGGCCAGGGAGTGGGGGGCGATCGGGGTGAGCTGCAACACCGGGCAATCCGGGGTGATCACCGGGCCGCCGGCGCTGAGGGCGTAGGCGGTGGAGCCGGTGGGGGTGGAGAGGATCACGCCGTCGGCAGCGATGTCGACGGGGGCATGGCGGCCCACGGCGATCTCGAAATGGCACATCGAGGTGAGCGGCTCGCGGTGCAGGGCCATCTCGTTGAGGCAGAGCACCTCCCAACGGCGCTGCTCGCCCCGCATCACGCTCACCACCAGGGTGGTGCGCTCCTCCACCGTCCACTCGCCCGCGATCACCTGCTCGAGAGCCTGCTCGAGTTCTGGGAGATAGGTTTCGGCCAGAAAGCCCAGATGGCCGGTGTTGATCGTGAGGATCGGCACATCGATCGGTGCCGTCATTCGGGCGGCGGAGAGCACCGTGCCGTCGCCGCCGAGCACCATGGCCATGGCCATGGACGGTTCAAACCCTGCGGGCACACAGGCAGCATGCCCCTTGGCACGCAGGTGCTGGTCGGGGTTCGCAAAACCCACCATCCCGGAGGCACTGCTGGCCCGCAGCACGTCGTAACCCGCCCCGCGCAGGCGCACCTCGATGCTGTCGGCGGTGGCCAGGGCCAGGTCCTTGCCGTCGTTAACGATGAGTCCGACGCAGGGCACTGACAGGGAACAGGCGGGGCTGACGATCAGCCGATTTTATGGGCGACCTTCGAATCTGCTGATCACCCGTTGGACTTCGCCTCAGAACTGCTCAAGGAAGCGCAGGTCGCTGGTGAACAAGCGGCGGATGTCGTCGATGCCGTGGCGCACCATGCAGAAGCGCTCCACGCCCAGGCCGGCGGCGAAGCCGCTGTAGCGCTCGGGATCGATGCCGAGGCCCTCCAGCACCGCCGGATCCACCATGCCGCAGCCCATCACCTCCAGCCAGCGGCCGCGCCACTGCACATCCACCTCGGCGGAGGGTTCGGTGAAGGGGAAGTAGCTGGCGCGGAAGCGCACGGGCAGATCGCCGAAGAAGCGCTGCAGGAAGGTGGTCACGGTGCCGCGCAGGTGGCTGAAATCCAGCCCTTCATCGATCGCCAACACCTCCACCTGGTGAAACACCGGCGAGTGGGTGGCATCCACCGCATCGCGGCGATACACCCGGCCCGGAGCCACGATCCGCACCGGCGGCGGGTTGTTCTCCAGATGGCGGATCTGCACCGGGGAGGTGTGGGTGCGCAGCAGCTCGTGCTCGCTCAGATAAAAGGTGTCCTGCATGTCCCGCGCCGGGTGGTGCGGCGGGATGTTGAGGGCGCTGAAGTTGTAGTGGTCGGTTTCGATCTCCGGGCCTTCCTCCACCCGATAACCGAGGCCCGCAAAGATGTCGGTGATCTCCTCGATCGTGCTGATCAGGGGGTGGCGGTGGCCGGCCGGGGTGAACGTGGCCGGCATGGTCACATCCAGGGTTTCGCCGGCGATCCGCTCTGCCATGGCAGCCGCCTTCACCGCCGTGAGCCGCTCACCCAGCAGACCCTGCACCTGCTCCTTGAGCACGTTGGCCCGCTGACCCACCAGCGGCCGTTCATCGCCCGGCAGCTTGCCCATGGCGCCGAGCACCGCCGAGAGCTTGCCCTTCTTGCCCAGCAGACCCACGCGCAGGTCTTCCAGTTCGGCAGCGGATCCAGCGGCACCGATCGCTTTGACGGCTTCGGCCTCCAGCTGCTCCAGTTGTTCGGTGAGCTGCTGCAGGCTGATCGTGGCGCTCACGGCTGTGTTCCGGAAGCCCGTGACTTTAAGAAGGCGGCCTCTAGCCTCCAGGCAGCCACCCCAGCCCCTTGCGGATCCTGATCAGCAACGACGACGGCGTGTTCGCCGCCGGCATCCGCACCCTCGCTGCTGAGGCCGCCTCCCGCGGCCATCAGGTGACGGTGGTGTGTCCCGATCAGGAGCGCTCCGCCACCGGCCATGGCCTCACCCTGCAGACCCCCTTGCGGGCGGAGCGGGCTGATGAGTTGTTCGCCCCCGGCATCACCGCCTGGGCCTGCAGCGGCACCCCCAGCGACTGCGTGAAGCTGGCCTTGTTTGCCCTGTTGGAGGAGTGGCCCGATCTGGTGCTTTCCGGCATCAACCACGGCCCCAACCTGGGCACCGACACCCTTTATTCCGGCACGGTGAGTGCGGCGATGGAGGGCACGATTGAAGGGCTGCCGGCTCTGGCCGTGAGCAGCGCCGACTTCAAGTGGCGGCAGTTTGAGCCGGCGGCCCGCATCGCCCTCGATGTGGCCGAAGGAATGCTGGCGGCCGGTTGGCCAGCCTCCACGCTGCTCAACCTCAACGTGCCGCCCCTGGCCGCTGAAGCGATCGGCCCGCTGCGCTGGTGCCGCAAGGCCGTGCGCCGCTACACGGATCAATTCGACAAGCGGGTGGATCCCCGCGGCCGTACCTACTACTGGCTTGCTGGCGAGGTGGCCAACGACCTGGAGGCCGAGGTGGCGGGTCCCGCCGATTGGCCGATCGATGTGGCCCATGTGGCCGCGGGCGGGGTGTCGCTCACACCGCTTCAGCCGGAGCTGTTCTGGCGGGGCGATGCCGCCGCGCTGCCTCAGCTGCCGCTGGGGCGATAGATCCGCTGCAGCAACCAGATGCTGATCCACAAGCCGATCACGTGGGCGAACAGCACCTGCGTGTTGCTCAACACCGAGAGCATCTCGAGCGAGGTGATCGGGTAGTTCGTGATGCGGCCGCCGGGGGTGCTCATCGCTCCGCCGAAGGCGAAACCCGCCTGCATCGAGGCCTGCACAAACAGGCTCCCGGCGAGTGATTGGTAGCCCACGGTTCCGAGGGTGAGACCCACCAGGTCGGCCAGCACGCTGCGTTTGATCAACCGGGCGGTTTCACCTTTGCTGGGGTGCACGGGTCCATTGAGGGCCCGCCCGCAGCGCACGATCAGGCCGCTCTGCCAGATCGACCAGAGCAGCACCACAAATGCCAGGCTCGTGAGCGACAGGCCAGGGCCCAGGCCCAGGGCTTTGTCGGCGCGGGCTGCGATCTGGCCCCCGATGTTGTTGAACAGCAGCACCCCCATCACCACCACCCCCAGCACCACCTGGGACCAGAGCCGGATCCAGCCCATCCGCCGCAGGGCGGCAGAGATCAGTTGCAGGTCGAGGCGATCGGCCATGGGGTGGAGCGAGGGCGCCGGAGATGGCCCAAACCTGCCATGGGAGGATGCCTCCGGCGAGGGCCTGGAAGCGCTTGTTGGTGAACCGGCCTTGATTCCTCTGCGCAGCCCCGAGCAAGCCGCACGGCCCACGGCGATCGCCCTTGGCAGTTTTGATGGGCTGCACCAAGGCCACCGGCGGGTGATTGCGTCGGTGGTGGACCGTGCCGCGGCGGCGCAGCTGGTGCCCACGGTGGTGAGTTTTTGGCCCCATCCGCGCGAGGTGCTCTACGGCGAGGCGCGCCTGCGGCTTGATCTACCCGCCGAAAAAATCCACCTGCTGGAGCCTCTTGGCATCGAGCAATTGGTGCTGGTGCCCTTCACACCGGAGCTGGCGGCCCTGAGCCCGGAGCAGTTTGTGCAGCAGGTGCTGGTGCAGCAGCTGCAGGCCCAGCTGGTGGCGGTGGGGGAAAACTTCCGCTTCGGCGCCGGCCGCGCTGGCGATATCCACACGCTGCGGCATTTATGCGCTGAGCGCGGGATTGAGCTGCTGGTGCAACCGATCCTCACCGACAGCACAGGCCGTTTGAGCAGCAGCCGCATCCGCCGGGCGCTCGAGGGTGGAGCGCTCCAGGACGCGGCGGCCCTGCTCGATCGCCCCTATCGCTTTGGCGGGAGGGTGGTACGGGGCCGGGGCCTTGGCCGTGAACTGGGCTGGCCCACCGCCAACCTGCAGGTGGATGGGCGCAAGTTCTTGCCCCAGCAGGGGGTGTATGCCGCCTGGGTGTGGCTGCAGGGCGAACGGCTCCCCGGCGAGCGCCTGGCCGCGGTGATGAACCTCGGGCCCCAGCCCACCGTGGATCCCACCGCTCCATCAGCCGTGGAGGTGCATCTGCTCGGCCGGCGCCTGGAGCTGGAAGGCGCCGAGCTGCTGGTGGAACCGGTGGCGCTGCTGCGTCAGCAGCAGCGGTTCGAGAGCCTCGAAGCGCTGGTGGCGCAGATTGCGTGCGATGCGGCCACCGCTGAGCAGCTGCTGGGCTCAGCCGGCGGGGTAGGCGTTGGCCATGCCCCAGCTGATGAAGGCGGCAATGGCCCCCAGCAGCAGAATCCCTGAGATCAGCACCAGCATTGGGCTGTCGGATCCGCCCTGCGCCATGGCCCCTGTGATGGCATGTGTGCGCACACCCTAAGCAGCCCCTCTCGCCTCAGTTCTGTTCATGACGGCCCCTGCACAACTCCAGCCGGTGTTGCGCCTGCTCGACGCCAACCTCGATCGCGCCCGCGAGGGCCTGCGGGTGGTGGAGGACTGGTGCCGTTTTGGGCTGGATCGTGCCGATCTGGTGGCCCGGCTCAAGGATCTGCGCCAGCGGTTGGGGCTGTTGCATGCCGATCGCTACAAACAGGCGCGGCACACGGCTGGCGATGTGGCGGCCGGGATGGCCCATCCCGCCCAGGCCCAGCGGCAGGAGCCTGCGGCGGTGGTGGCGGCCAACTGCGGCCGGGTGCAGGAAGCGCTGCGGGTGCTGGAGGAATTCGGCCGTGCGGAGGATCCCGCCCTGGCTGCGGAGGCGGCCGCGATCCGCTACGCCCTTTACGACCTGGAGGTGGAGTTGCTGCGGGCTTGCCCGGCGGGTGATCAGCGCCGGGAGCAGCTGCGGCGCAGCCGGTTGTATCTGATCACCAGTCCAGCCCCTCAGCTCGCGGCGGTGGTGGAAGCAGCGCTTGAGGGCGGTGTGCGCCTGGTGCAATACCGCGCCAAGGAGGGCAGCCTGGGCGCGGATGGTGAGCCGATCACCGATGCGGAACGGCTGGCGCAGGCCCAGGCGCTGCGCCAGCTCTGCAGCCGCTTTGGAGCGTTGTTTCTGGTGAACGACCGCATCGATCTGGCCCTGGCGGTGGATGCCGATGGCGTGCATCTGGGGCAAGGCGATCTGGCCCCGGCGTTGGCCCGCCGGCTGCTTGGCCCCGAGAAGTTGATCGGCCGCAGCACCCATGCCCTCAGCCAGCTGCGTCAGGCTGTGGCCGATGGAAGCGATTACGTGGGTGTGGGTCCGGTGAACGCCACCCCCACCAAGCCTGGCCGCGAGCCGGTGGGCCTGGAGTATGTGCGCCAGGCTGTGGCCGAGAGCCCGATTCCCTGTTTTGCTATCGGCGGCCTGGATGCCTCCAATCTGGCGGCGGTGCAGGCGGTGGGTTGCAGCCGCGTGGCTGTGGTGCGGGCGATCACCGCGGCACCGGATCCTGCGGCGGCCAGCCGCGAGCTTCTGGCGCTGCTCGGCTCCGCTGAAGCCGATGGCGGCGCGGATGTTGAACTGGGCCGATGAGCGACTCAACGATCGACGTGCGCCTCAATGGCGATCCGATGCAGTGCCCTGAAGGCCTCTCGCTGCTGCAACTGCTGGAGCTGCGCGGTTACAAACCCCAGCTGGTGGTGGTGGAGTTCAACGGCGAGATTCTGCCCAGGGCGCGCTGGGCTGATCAGCCCGTACGGGAAGCCGATGCCGTGGAAGTGGTCACCATCGTGGGGGGTGGTTCTTAGATTTCAGATCAACTTCTGGGGTTGGTTTTGCCTCAACAGCACTCCACGCCGCTGCTGCGCCGCCTGTTCAGCCGCCTGATGCTTCCCGCGTTGCTCAGTGCGGCCCTGGCGCTAGTGCTGCTGGCCCCTCAGCCTGTGGAGGCCGCCAGTGGCGGCCGCATCGGCGGCGGCAGCTTCCGTTCCGCTCCCATGCCCCGCAGCTATGGCGGCGGTGGATACAGCGGTGGTGGCTACCAGCGCGGCTTCGGTGGCGGCATCGGCTTTCCGTTCATCGTGCCGTTCTTCTTCGGCGGTGGTGGTCTGTTTGGCTTCCTGGTGCTGATGGCGGTGGTGGGCCTGGTGCTCAATGCCTTCCGTGGTGGCGGTGGCGGCGGACAGGCCTTGCCCGCTGGGATGCGCGGCGGTGATCTCGGCAGCTACCAGCCTGACGGCCCCGTGGCGATTGCTCAGCTTCAGGTGGGTCTGTTGGCCTCGGCCCGCGAGCTGCAGCGCGATCTGCGCGGCCTTGCGGCCAGCTCCGATACCAGCAGCAGCAGTGGTTTGCAGCGGGTGCTGCAAGACAGCACCCTGGCGTTGCTGCGTCATCCCGACTTGTGGGTGTATGCCAACGCTGAAGTGGGCCAGGTGCCCTTCCAGGCAGCGGAATCCACGTTTAATCGCCTCTCGATGACCGAGCGCAGCAAGCTCGCCGGCGAGATCACCACCAATGTGGGCGGCTCCCGCGGCGTGGCGTCCTCCGCCAGCGCGGGTGATGCCGATGCCACGAGCGATTACATCGCTGTGACCCTGCTGGTGGCCAGCCGTAGCCGGATCACCCTTAAGCCGGTGAACGGCAGTGAGGATCTGCGCGAGGCGTTGCGGGTGGTGGGCTCGGTGCCTTCCGATCAGCTGTTGGCCCTGGAGGTGATCTGGCAACCCGAGGGCGCCGGTGAGGTGCTGAGCGCCGATGAGCTGATCACCGCCTATCCCGATCTGAAGCATCTTTGAAGCGGCATCTTCGCTTTTTCTGAAGATTTGGCGAATTACAGAAACTCTTCCGCTGGATTCGTGTTGTAAGGCCAGATTGCGGCGGGTCTGATGTTTAGGTTGTTGGCCCGTTCAGTCCGTCTGCGTGTCCGCCTTGGGTCGCCATTCCGAAACCCGTGCCATGAAATGGCAGGCCAATGGCGAATTGGCCGGTAGCGATCTGCATGCCCTGCTCAGCCGCCTGCATCAGGTGGAAACCGAGGAGCGCTCGCGTGAGCTGCAGCAGTGCCTCGGTCGCCGCGCCCAGGAGGGCTGAGGTCGGTTTTCGGGTGCGTCAACAACCCTGAAGCCGATCTGCAGGTTGGCCGTTCTGGGTTGCCTGAGCACGCCGTGCTTTCCACAGTGCGGCTCAGCTGATCGGCCCAGATGGCATCGCGCTCGCTGCATTGGGTGAATAGCCCTGTGTTGCTCGAAGCTCTGGAGCGCTACGAACAGCGCCGTCTGCCTCGCTCCATGCAGCTCTGGGTGGAGGCGATGCTGGAGCTCAAGGCTCCTGCACAGGAGCCATTGCGCGGCCACTGTTGAAGCTGCAGTTGAGGATCCGCAGCGCGGCCATCGCGGCGCCGTAGCCGTTGTCGATGTTCACCACGCTCAGCCCCGGAGCGCAGCTGGCGAGCATCCCGTGCAGGGCCGCCCGCCCGCCGGCGCTCACCCCATAGCCCACGCTCACCGGTACGCCGATCACCGGCTGCGGCACCAGGCCGGCTAGCACGGTGGGCAGGGCTCCTTCCATGCCGGCACAGGCGATCAGCACCTGGGCCTGCTCCAGCCGCTCCAGCTGCCCAAGCAGCCGATGCAAGCCCGCCACGCCCACATCCAGCAGCCGTTCACAGCGCACCCCATGCCAGTGCAGAGCCAGTTGCGCTTCGCTGGCCACCGGCAGATCACTGGTGCCGCCGCTGAGCACCAGCACCTCGCCGAGCTCTGGCCGCGGCGGCGCGGGATCCCCGAGGCTGAGGCAGCGGGCCTCGGGATGAAACTGCAGCTGTTCGCGCAGCGCAGCACCTGAAGCGTTGGCCTCGATCAGCGCCGCCACGGCTTGCGCTTTGGCGGCATCCACGCGAGTGGCCAGCGCCAGTTCCCCCGCGCTCTGCAGCCGCAGCAGGATCGACGCGATCTGCTCGGCGGTTTTGTGTTCGCCCCAGATGGCCTCCACCATGCCGATCCGCTGGCGGCGCTGCAGATCGAGCCGAGCCGTTTCGCTCATGCCGCTGGTTGCAGCTCGCCTTCAAACACCAGCGGGAACGGATTGCCTTGGCGGGTGCCGGTGGCTTGGCGGGCCAACTGCTCGAAGCGCTCCTGCACGGCTTCCACCTCCGCCAGGGGGATGGCCTTCCACTGCTCGCGGTTGGCCCAGCGGATTAGCAAGGTGCCCTCTTCCCGCTCCGCATCCCAGAGCAGATCACGCCCCAGATAGCCCTCTTGCTCAGCCAGCCAGGGCTCCCAGCTGCCCCGCTCGGCTTCCAGCCAGGCTTGACGGGCTTCAGCTGGCACTTTCACGCGAAGGTGCTCCACCACCGCCACTTCAAAGCTGCCGCCAGGCTGTTGCTGCTCAGCGATCGCCACATCGGGATGGCCGGCTAGCAGCATCAGCAAGCAAAGCGCGTGGGCCAAAACCCTAGCCAGCGTGCGCCAGCTCATGGCTTCTGCAGCAGCGCCACCGCCTGGCAGGAGATGCCCTCCTCGCGCCCCTCGGGGCCCAGTTGTTCATTGGTGGTGGCTTTCACCCCCACCTGATCAGGCTCCAGACCCATGCGGGCGGCGATGGCGGCGCGCATCGCGGCGATGTGGGGTTTGAGCTTGGGGCGCTCGGCGATCACCACGGAATCCACGTTGATCACGCTCCAGCCCCGTTCGGCCACCAGCGCCACCACCTGCTCCAGTAGCACCAGGCTGTCGGCCCCCTTCCACTGCGGATCGTCGGGCGGGAAGTATTTACCGATGTCGCCCAGGGAGAGGGCGCCGAGCAGGGCATCCATGATCGCGTGCACCAGCACATCGGCATCGCTGTGGCCATCGAGGCCGAGGCCGGCGGGATGCTCCAGCTGTTGGCCCCCCAGGATCAGCGGCCGGCCCGGCACCAGGCGGTGAATGTCGTAGCCGTTGCCGATTCGGAGCTGCATGGAGAGGTCAGCTGGTGGGTGAATTCAACCCCATCTGATCGTGCACGCAGATCCGGTCGCGGCCCGTGCGCTTGGCTTCATAGAGAGCCTGATCAGCCCGCTCGAGTGCTGCTGCGCTGGTTTCGCCGGGGCGATGCAGGGTGACCCCGAAGCTGAGCGTGATGCTGGTGCGGGCATCTGCGGCTTCGAGCTGAATCTCCGTGGTGCGCAGCCGGCTGCGTAGGGCCTCCAGCCGGGTCACGGCCTGCTCCAGGTTCGACATCGGCAGGAGCAGTAGAAACTCCTCGCCTCCCCAGCGGAACACCGGATCGCTCTCGCGCACACTGGCTTTGATGGCTGCCGCCACCGCTCGAATCACGGCATCGCCAGCGGGATGGCCGTAGGTGTCATTGACCCGTTTGAAGTGGTCGATATCCATCAAGGCGATGGCAAGCCCGGAGTCAGTGCGAGTACCACGGCTGCTCAGATCTTTGAAAATTGCTGCAAAGGCCTGGCGATTCAGCAAGCCGCTGAGATTGTCGGTTTTGGCTGAATGCTCGAGTTGCTCTTGGTCGCGACCGATTGTGAACCGACCCACAATGATCAACAGGCAACCGATCAGCAATGCCGCAACGCTGTTCTGAAGCAGTAGGCGCCGCAAAGCCTGTTCTTCAGCATCTGGCTGTTGAATCACCACCAGCGTCCAGCCGGAGCGGGGAATCTGGATCGCATTCACATAAATTTCACGTCCATCAGCGGCTAGTTTTAAGGTTTGTTTGGGGTGGCTGAGGAGGGTATCGCTGCTCTGGCCGATATCAGGATGTTTTGCCAGATCCCCCGTGCTGCTGTCTGATGCCAGCACAATGCGGCCGGCAGTATTCACAATGAATAGACGTGATCGGTATTGGTTTTGATAATCAGCCAGTTTGCTGCGAAGAAAATCCACATCAATACCCAGGCCGGCAACGCCCAGGAGTTTGCGGTTGTCCCCTTCGATGCGCACATTCACGAAGGCCAGCGTTTTGGTGGGATCAGCTGTGTCGCGATCGATATTGATTTCAATTGGTCTTCCCGACTGGATAAACCGCTGATACCAGGCATCGCTGTTGGAGCTGGGATTGATTGTTTTAATCAGGCCTGAGGGACCGTAGTACCTGTGCGATTGTTCGGATACCAAAAAAGCAGTGGCGGCGCCGGTGTTCCGTTGAATCGAGCGCAGGTAGGAGGCGATTGAGCCTGGCTGTTGGTCGCCGCGAACGAGGAGGTCAACCAGCAGGCTGTTGTCGGCAGTCAGCCTGGAGGCAAGTATGGGCTGGCTGATCAGTCGGTCGATGTTGGCAGCAACAGCATCTGAGGTGAGCGGGAGGATTTCCGTGACCATCTGCCGATCAAACTGTTGGCGTGATCGCAGGTAGGTGAATGCCGAGAGGCTGCCAAGTCCGCTGAGCAACAGTGCGGAGAGCACGACGGCGAAGCGCCGCGAGTGGCTGAGATGGATGTTGATTGAGGCCATCGTCAGCAGTCCTGAGGTCGTTGGTTTAGATCTCGCCGCAACGACTGTAGACATCGATCGGCGTTGTCTTCGAAGGTGGGGCGAACTCTTTGTCGTCTGGGCTTTCTGGGGTGGCTAGATCTGCTGGTTAGCGGATCCGTGAACTCTGGTTATTGTTTAGGATTGGATTCGCGAGCGCAGGTCGCGTGTCTTGAATGATTGCTCAACACCTGCCTTGGAGCCACGACGCGTCGCTTCTTGGGTGCTTAGCCAACGGGAGACGACGCAGATCCGAGCTCTCCCCTGCCTGGGTGGCCCGCCGCAGCGCTCCTTCTCGTTTGATCTTCTGGTCCATCCCTAACTTGCATTCCACTGGATGGATGTAACGATCCAAGGGGCAACGCCATGGTCATGAGCGAGCGCGAGCAGCAACCAGAGTCTTCCCCTGCGATCAGCAGCAAGGGCCAGCTCGTGGTGATTGGGCTGGCTACGGCTTTGCTGCTCACCGCCATCGGTGTGCTCCTGCATGCGCTCACCACCCGCTCCCGCGATGCTGTGGTGGAAGCCGACTTCATTGAGCTGAGCACGCCGATCAGTGGTCGCCTCGCGAGCCTCAAGGGAGAAACGGGCACGGCCGTGAGCCAGGGCGATCCCCTGGCGATGGTGGAGAACCCACGCGCCAGTGAGGCAGAGATCCGCCGCCTTGAAACCGCACTCGATACGGCTGAGGCCGACCAATTGACGATTGAGAAAGAGCTGCTTCAGCAGCGCCGATTGCTGGTGGACTTTGAGCGTGATGCCAAGGGGCAGCATCAGTTGGAGGTGGAGCGCAATCGCAATGAACTCGATCAGCTCCAGGCTGATCTGGCGCGGGAGCGTAAGGAACTGGCGTTCAGCCAGCGGGATCTGAAGCGGCAGGAGGAGCTCTATCGGGCCGGGGCCGTGGCTCAAAATGTGGTCGATCGAGCCCGCACCTCGCTAGAGACCAACCAGGAGCAGGTGCGCTCGCTGGAAGCCCGTATCCGTGCTCAGACCAATCGCGTTCAAGCTGCTGAGCGCAATCTGAATCTCGACCGCACCCGGGGCGGCACTGATCCGTTGCCGCGCCTGCAGGAGACCCGGATTCGCCTGGCTCAGCTCGAGGGCCAGATGGCAGGCCTTGAGCGCAAGGTTAAAGGCCTCAGAGGGCAGCTCAACACAGCGCGATTGCTCTACAAGCAGGAGCGAGACGTATGGATTGACTCCCCGATTCAGGGCGTGATTTGGAAGATCCTGTCTCGTGTTGGCGACACGCTCAAGCCAGATCAGCCCCTGCTGAAGCTTGTGAACTGCCAGCAACGCTGGGTGAATACCACGGTGTCGGAGTCTGACCTGCGACGTCTCCGCATCGGCACCCGCGCCAGAATCGATCTGATTGGTGAAGATCTTGATCTGAGCGGGTCTGTGGATTTGATCCGCTCCGGTGTTGGAAGGATCAGCGGACAGAACGACGACGCCGTGGCTCGACCGATCAACTTGGCCCGGCAGAGTGAGGTGCGGGTTCGAATCGATAGTGATGTACCAGCGCCTCCGAAAAAGCTCTGTTTTGTTGGTTATTCAGCCAGGGTGATCTTCCGGTGAGCACAACCAATCAACGCATTGGTCAGGCGTCTTGGCTGTTTTTGCTGATCGCGCTCACGTTGCTGCTCGGCGCAGTGGTGCTCGCTACCTCCGATGGCACCTGGCTGGATGGTCAACAGTTCAATCCACTCACCTTGCGCCAGCTGCCCGGACCCTTTCAGGCGGATGATCTCTGGAGCGATGTGCTGGCCCCCAGTGTGCTGGCTGGTATCGCCATCCTGGCCACGTTCTGGCTGCCCCGGCGGCCCTGGAGCTATGGATTGGTGCAGAGCGTGATGCTTTTGGTGTCGCTGCGCTACTTCGCCTGGCGCGCCACCACTCTCAACACCGCCCATCCCTTGAGTCTGATTTGCAGCGGCTTGCTGTTTGCTGTTGAACTGCTCTATTTGATCACCAGCGGCCTTCAGCTCTTCCCGTCACTGCAGTTTGCGCCGCACTTGAGTAGCCGACAGGCGGATCAGCTGGAGGGCTGGTTGGAACAACACACCCCCAGTGTGGATATTTGGATCCCCACCTACAACGAGCCCGCGCGCCTGGTTCGGCGCGCCATTCTCAGTTGCCGAAATCTTCGCTACAGCGCAATCACGATCACCGTTCTGGATGACGGCCATCGTCCGGAGATCAGAGCCCTGGCTGAGGATCTTGGGGTCAACTACCTCAGCCGCGACGGTAATGCGCACCGCAAAGCCGGCAATCTGAATCACGCCTTGGCCCACACCAAGGCGGAGTTGATTGCTGTCTTCGACTGCGACTTTGTGCCGTTTTCAGGCTTCCTGGAGCGCACCTTGGGCTTTTTCAGTGACCCTTCAGTAGCGCTTGTGCAAACTCCCCAGCACTACTTCCAGGCTGAGTTCCACAATCGCAATCTGGGGCTCGATGTGGTCATGCCCAGCGATCTTGATTATTTCTTCCGCTATCTCCAAGTGGTCCGTGATCGCTCTAATGCGGTGATCTGTTGCGGCACAAGCTATGTGGTGCGGCGTAGTGCCCTTGAGTCAATTGGGGGCTATGTAACCAGCTGCTTGATTGAGGATCATCAGACCAGTACAAAGCTGCTCACCCGTGGCTGGACGATTCGCTATCTCAATGAAGTGCTGAGCATGGGTGAGGTGCCGCGTAGCTTCGCTGACTTTCTCGATCAGCGGCTTCGCTGGATGCAGGGCAATATTCAGATCTTCTTTCGGCCTAAGGAGCTGCCCATTTGGTCGACCCTCAAGTCGATGCAGCTGTCGTTCTATATCAGTCTCGCGATCAGCTTACTCACGCCGTTCTGGAGACTGGTTTATCTGCTGCTTCCTTTGTGGAGTTTGATTCTGGGCTTCACGTTGATTGCGGCACCGCCGATCGAATATATCTCCTATGGGCTGCCTTTTGTTTTGCTCCTGCATAGCTTGCCGAGCTGGCTCAGCGACTACCACCAGTATCAATTCTGGAATGAGGTGTATGAAACGCTGTTCTGCTTTCCAGGCTTCAAGCGCATGCTCCAGGTGCTGCGCCACCCTTTTATGATCTATGGCGGGATTGTAACGCGTAAGGATTCCGGAGCTTCTCAGCAGAGCTTCAATCTTGGGCTGATCTGGCCGATCGCGCTGTTGCTGGCAACTCTGGCTATAGCGATTCTGTTCCGTTTTGTGATTCCTGTCGCTCTTGGCGATTGGAATGCCTGGCGGCCTACTTATGAGGGCGAATCGTTGATGCTGAGTTGGAACATCTACAACGGCATCGTTTTGGCGGTGACCTTGCTTGCCTGTATTGACCAGCCGATCCGCAGGGCCACCGATCGTTTCCCGATCCGCCGAATCGGCCGTGTGTTGATGGATGGTCGAGAGCTGTGGGGGACCACCGTTGACCTCTCGGAGGAAGGCGCGGCTTTTGCGCTCCAACAACCTTCTTCCGACCTCCAGCTTGGCGAAGTCACCTTGGAGCTCATGGAGCCACCACTGCGTTTACCGGCGCGCCTGGTTCGTGCTCAGGGCCAGAGCCTGGCCCTGCAGTTCCATCGCAACGACGCTGTAATCGATGCTGCGCTCATCAGTTTGATCTACGACGGCCGTCACTGGTTTCACCGTCCCAGGCGCTTACACACGATTGACGCCTTTCTGCGGTGGATTGGAGCGTTGATCAGGCCAGATCCAATTCTTAAACGGTTTTCCGGTTGATTGAGCCTTGCTGGTGAGGAGTTTCGGCTGTGGTGGCTCACGTCTGGTGGCTCACTCCTCGCTGAGCACCTGCAGCCTGTTGCCATCGCGACCCATCACCAGCACTGCTTCGCCGGGGGCGAGGGGGCGCTTGGGATCGAGATTGGTGGCGGCCCAGCTCTGGCCCTGCCAGCGCACACGCCCGCTCACCTCGCTGCCGTTGAAGCCGCTGATCACCGTGGCCTGTTCGCTGGCGCCGCTGGCCGGAATCGAGCGCTCCCGTCGCCGCGACCAGCGCTGCAGCAACACCAGGATCCCCGCCGTACTGCCTGCAAACAGCAGCAGCTGCCCTGCCAGCGCCATTCCCGGCAGCAGTGCTGCGAGCACCGACAGCCCCAGGGCGGCCAGTGCGCCCGCCAGCAGCCCATCGAACTCCGCGCCGAGCCATTCGGCTGCCAGCAGGGCCAGGGCGAACAGAAACCAGATCAGCGCAGCGGGAACCATCGCGTCGCCAGGGCATAGGGGATGCGGATCTGCCCATGCTGCCTAGCTTGAAGCCAGCGCGCCCGCTTGTTTGCCTGTGGAAACCCTCTTCGGCCTGCCGGCCCTGGCGGTGATTGCCTTGCTTGGCATCAACGGCGTGAAGGTCACCAGCGGCGGCCAGTCGCGGCTGGTGGAGCGGCTGGGCAAATACGACCGCCAGCTGCAGCCAGGACTGTCGTTTGTGCTGCCGGTGGTGGAGCGGGTGGTGAGCCACGAATCGCTGAAGGAGCGGGTGCTCGATATCCCGCCGCAGCAATGCATCACCCGCGACAACGTGGCGATCGAGGTGGATGCGGTGGTCTATTGGCAGCTGCTGGAGCACTCCCGCGCCTATTACGCCGTTGACAATCTCCAGGCGGCGATGGTGAATCTGGTGCTCACCCAGATCCGCGCCGAGATGGGCAAGCTCGATCTCGATCAAACCTTCACCACCCGCCAGGAGGTGAACGAGGCCCTGCTGCGCGAGCTGGATCAGGCCACCGATCCCTGGGGCGTGAAGGTAACCCGCGTTGAACTGCGCGACATCCAACCCTCCCGCGGCGTGCAGCAGGCGATGGAGCAGCAGATGACGGCCGAGCGCGAGAAGCGCGCCGCGATCCTGCGCTCCGAAGGTGAGAAGGAGTCGCAGCTCAATGCCGCCCGCGGCCGGGCCGAGGCGTTGGTGCTCGATGCCAAGGCCAAACAGGAGGCGCTGGTGCTCGAGGCCGAAGCCCAGGCCCAGCAGCAAACCCTGCTGGCCCAGGCCCGCGCCGATGCCGCCACCCGCCTGGCGGAAGCGATGCAGGCCAACCCCCAGGCCGCTGAAGCGATCCGCCTGCTGCTCGCCCGCGACTGGATGGCCATGGGTGAGCAGATGGCCCAGGCCCCCGGAGGCAGCGTGCTGATGGTGGATCCTCAGAGTCCGGCTTCGCTGCTCACGGCGCTCAAGGGCCTGCAGAAGCCGCAGGGCTGAGGCCCAGCCACGCACCTGCTTCCTGGGCAGGCAGCACCTGCACATCCTGCAGTGGGTAGGGATTGGAGGCCCGGCAGACCAGGGCACAATCCGCCACCGATCCCTCCGGCAGCAACGCGCGCACCTTATGCAGAGCGCGCGCGGCCTTGGCATCGGGCTGCTCACTCCACTTCACATCCGCCAGCCAGAAACGACCACCGCGGTGCATCACCAGATCCACTTCCTGGCTGCGGTCTCGCCAGAAGAAGAGCGTGTTGTTTTGCCCGCAAGCCTGTTGCTGCCTGAGGAGATCGTTCACCACCCAGCTTTCCCAGATGTTGCCGAGCAAAGGTGAATTGAGGAGATCGGTTTGGGAGTGCAGCCCCATCAGAAACATCAGCAGCCCTGAATCCTTGAGATAGAGCTTTGGGCTCTTGCTCAGCTGGCGCGTGCCGTTGGAAAACCAGGGTTCCAGCAAGTGCACCTGCCCGCTGCGTTCCAGCAACGACAACCAGATCCCTGCTGTGGAGTTGCTGATGCCCACATCGCGAGCCAATTCGGCTCGATTCAGAAGCTGAGCGGAGCGCAGCGCTGCAGCGCGCAGAAACCGTTCAAAGTCGCGCAGGCTGTTCACCTGCAGCAGGCTGCGCAGATCACGCTCCAGATAAGTGGCCACGTACGACGCCATGTAGTCGGCGGGATCGATGGCACGGTTGGCGTGGAGTTCTGGAAACCCTCCTCGTTGGATCAGATCCAGCGGGTTGAACTCCGGATACAGCGGCCTGAGCTCGGCAGAGCTGAGCCCCCCCAGTTCCACGATCGAGGCACGGCCGGCCAGGCTTTCGCTCACGCCTTGCATCAGCGCAAAGGGCTGAGAGCCGCTCAGGAGATACCTCCCGTGGCTTGAACGGTCCTCGTCCACCACCAGCTTGAGATGGCGAAACAGGGATGGGGCGTATTGCACCTCATCCACGATCAGAGGTGCCGGGTGCCGCTTCAGAAAGGCAATGGGGTCTTGATCTGCCTGACTGGCTTCGCTGGGTAGGTCCAGCGTCACGTAATGGTGATCGGGGAACAGACGCCGCAGCAGTGCTGTCTTGCCGGTTTGGCGGGCACCTGTCAGCACCACCACCGGCCGGCTGGCAGCAAGCCGTTTCAGGCGCGGACTAATGGAACGCTCGATCCACATGTGCAAATCGTACGGTTGGATCGAACGATTTGCGCGATTTGGGTCGTGGTCTGGTGGCGGTGGCTCGCTCTTGTTACTGCTGCTGTTGCTGTGCCTGCCAGCGGGCGTAGAGATCGGGGCGGCGCTGCTGGGTGCGCTCCTGCTGCTGTTGGGATCGCCAGCGGGCGATGGCGCCGTGGTCGCCGCTGCGCAGCACATCGGGCACGGTCATGCCGCGGAAGTCGGCGGGGCGGGTGTAGTGGGGGTGCTCCAGCAGCAGGGCGCTGTGGCTCTCCTCCTCCAGGCAGGCTTCGGTGCCCACGGTGCCGGGTAGGAGGCGCACTACCCCGTTGATGATCGTCATCGCCGGCAGTTCGCCGCCGGTGAGTACGAAATCACCGATCGACACCTCTTCATCGGCGAGGGCGCGGATGCGCTCATCGAACCCTTCGTAGTGGCCGCAGAGAAACACCAGTTGCTCGTAGTCGCTCGCCCAGCGGCGCAGATCGGCCTGCTCCAGCGGTTTCCCCTGAGGGCTCATCAGCAGTACCCGCCGGCGTGGCAGCACTGGGATCGCTTCCACCGCCGCATACACCGGCTCGGGTTTGAGCACCATCCCGGCGCCACCGCCGTAGGGCTCATCGTCCACCTTGCGGTAGCGATCAGTGGCGTAATCGCGCGGGTTGTGCACCTGCAGCTCCGCCCGGCCGGCGGCGAAGGCGCGGCCGATCACCCCGAGGCCCTGGAGCGGCGCGAACGCCTCCGGGGCCAGGCTCACCACATCGAGGCGCATCGGATCAGGCTGCTGCTGCCGGGCTGGCGGCCGCTGGCTTGCTTACCCGGCGGATTTCCGAGCTGAAGCTGGCGCGGCCAGGGGTGCCGTCGGCCGGCTGCTCGATCGTCGAGCGCAGGCGCAGGTTGGGCTTGTTGAACCAGATGCGCTCGCGTAGCTCGCTGCCGCCCTGCTGCACCACCAGCTCGAGGCTGCCGTCGGGCCAGAGGGTCCAGCTGCCCTGCTGATCACCAGCGCTGAAGCTGCCATCAGCCGCAAACAGGAGTTGCCGCGCCGGCTGATCTTTCGGGCCCACGCTCAAACCGCCCGGCGCACCCTCCAAATAACGCACCACCAGCTCACCACGCTCGCTGCTGTGCCATTCATCACCCTCGCCCGCCTCAGCAGCGCCGCCGAGCACGAAGCGTGAACGCAGGCTCATCCACTCGCCTTCGCAAAAGCGCAGAAAGGCCTCGATCGTGGCGGGGGGGAAGTTGGCGGGATCGCTCATCGCTGGATTCTCTCAGTTCTCTCCTCGGCCCACCCAGCGGACCTGGGGCCCGTAGCCCTCGAGCGTTCGATCGGCGGTGAGGAGCTCGAGCTCGTTGGAGATCGCTTGCGCCACGAGGAGGCGATCAAAGGGGTCGCGGTGCAGCCAAGGCAAATGCTGCACGGCTAGGCAATGCTCAGCCTCGATCGGGAGCTCTTGAAAGCCTTCGCGCAGGAGTCCCTGGCGCAGTTGGTCTGCATCAACGGCAAACCCTGGTTTGTTCAAGGAGGTTTTGATCGCCACCTCCCACAGGCTGGCCACGCTGAACAGGGCGGAGTTCTTGCGGTTTTCGAGCTCAGTGATGAGCCATCCGGGAAGCCGCTCGGGTGTGATGGCCAGCCACAGCAGGAGCTGGGTATCCAGCAGTGGTGATGCAGTCATGCCGCCAGCTCAAGCAAACATTGAGCTGATCTCTTCGGCGAACCCGTCCTTGAGATCGGTCGTCGCCACGGCGCTGCTTTGAAGGAAGCCGAGCTTGCGGCGACGAGGGGTGTCGTCGATCGGCACGAGGCGCACGAGAGCTTTCCCGGCGCGAGCGATCACCACGTCTTCGCCATCCAGCGCCTGCTCCACGTAGCGGGAGAGGTTCGTCTTGGCGTCGTGAAGATTCACTTGCATGAGATCAACTTAGCCGCCTTGGCGGCTAAGTCAGCTGTCGCCGCGGTAGCCCAGTTCCGCCAGGCGGGAGGCGCTGCGGCGCCAGTTGGGCACCACCTTCACGAATAGCTCCAGATACACCGGCCCGTTGATCAGCTTCTGCATCTGCTGGCGGGCGCCGCTGCCGATCTCCCGCAGCATCCGGCCGCCCTTGCCGATCAGGATTCCCTTCTGGCTGTTGCGCTCCACCAGCACCGTGGCAAGCACGGCCGTGCGAGGGCCGTCGTCGACGATGCGCTCGATCTGCACGGCCACGGAGTGGGGCACCTCCTCACGGGTGTGCTGCAGCACCTGCTCACGGATCAGCTCCGCCAGCAGCAATTGCTCCGGCTGATCGCTCACCGCATCGGGCGGGTAGAGATGCGGCCCTTCGGGCAGGGCGGCCGAGAGGGTCTCCACCAGGCCACTGGTGCCATCGCCGGTGAGGGCGCTCACCGGGTGCAGGGGCCAGTCCCCCACCAGCTCGCGGTAGCTGGCTTCCAGTTCTGCGGCCTGGGCCGGATCCACCAGGTCGTGCTTGTTGAGCGCAACGTGCACGGGCGCACGCGCATGGCTCAGCAGTTCCACGATGAAGCCATCGCCGCGGCCCGCCGGCTGGCTGCCATCCACCAGCAGCAGCACCAGATCCACCTCGCCAATGGCACCGCGGGCGGTTTGCACCAGGCGTTCGCCCAGTAGGTGGTGGGGTTTGTGGATGCCGGGGGTGTCCACCAGCACCAGCTGAGCGGTGGGGGTGGTGAGGATGGCCCGCAGGCGATTGCGGGTGGTTTGGGCGATGGGGGAGGTGATCGCCACCTTTTCGCCCACCAATTGATTGAGCAGGGTGGATTTGCCCACATTCGGCCGGCCCACCAGCGCCACGAAGCCGGATCGAAAGCCTTCAGGGCTCTGGCCAAGCTCAAAGCCACCGGCCATTGCCTCGGCGGGCAGATCACCCAGATCCGGGAACGGCGGGAATGAGTCGTTGGGGGGGCTTGGCTCCATAACCTCACCTTGGCAGCCCGCCGTTCGATCGAATCTCTGCGTTGATGACTGAGCCCGCCACTGACACCACACCGCTGCAGCCCACCTTCCAGCAGGCCATGGAGATCACGGCCCAGTGGTTGGCGCTCTGGGACAACGGTGAGCTGAGTGATGAGGTGCTCGCTGATCGGGTGGCCGAGATGGTGGCGAGCCGGGATGGGGCGCGGGGCTTTTTTGTGGTGTCGCTGGCGGGGGACAGCCCGCTGATGGATCGGCTGCCCGATCCGGTGGTGCTGGCGCTGCGCCAGGCGGGGGATGGCGTGGTGGATCTCACGGCCCGCAACCTGGCGATGAGCACGGCGATGGCCCTGCACCACGGGCGCAGCGGTGATGCCGGCCAGCAGGGCGGATCGGAGCGGGTGCAGCTGCGCTGCACGGAACTGCTGCGCCTGCTGGAGCCTGGTGCTGTGAAGGAGCGGCTGGAAACGCTGCTGGAGGGCACCGCCGGCCGCGGCGACGATGTTGGCTTCCTCGATCGCTGGGGCTACGACGCCGACCAGCGCGCCGCTATCGCCGACGCGGTGCTGGCCGTGGCTGAGGGCTGACTCCGCGGGTCTGTCCCTGGTGTGTCTGGAGTGCAGTGTCCGGCTTGGGATATCCATGGATATCCGGAGTTGGACACTGCTGCGGCACAAAAAAAGCACCCCTGCTTGGGGTGCTTTGAGCTGGAGCCGACGGGCTCTGGCGATGGATTCACTCAGTCGCGGCGACCGCCGCCGTTGAGGGCGATCACCAGGCGCAGGATGAAGATGAACAGGTTGATGTAGGTGAGGTACATGCCCAGGGCGCCGGCCAGGTACTGGTCGTCGCTGTAGGTGCGGGGCATTGTGTAGAAATCAACGAAGGCAGCGCCCACGAAGATCACGGTGCCGAAGCCGGCGATCATCAGCTCGAAGCCGCCCATGCCGAAGCCGGGCACGAAGATGCCGCCCACGATCTGCACGACCATGGCGATCACCAGGCCGAGGATGCCCAGGCCCACCACGCCGCTCAGGGCCTGCCCCACGTTGTCGCTCATGCGGCGGCCCATCACCGAGGCGGCCACGAAGGTGATGCCAGTGGCAAGAACGGCGGTGCCGATGGCCCCAACGCCGGCGACGGCGGTGGCATAGCTCACCAGGCCGCTCAGGGTGAAACCGGTGATCAGGCTGTAGGCCGCCAGCAACGGCAGGGCCGTGCTGTTGTTGCCCTTCATGGCCACGTTCTGGGCCACGAAGAACAGGATGAAGTTGCCGATCAGCGCCACCCAGAACAAGGGCATGAATGCGGCGGATTTGGCCGCGAGCATCGCCATTCCGGCGAAGACGCCACCGGCGGTGAGCACCATGCCGCCGCCCACGTAGGGCAGGGCCTTGTTGACCACATTGGGGCCCACCAGCGCGCTCGATTGAGCCTCGCGGATGGCCTCCTGGAAATTGCTGCTGGCCGGCATGGCTCAGGAAGGAAGACTCACTCCATCCTGCCAGCGCTTTTTCGCTAGTGGGATGAAGTGAAAACCGCAGTGGGTGCGGATCCCCCTATTCGCGGCGCCGCGGGGTGCTGCGGTGTTCATCACGGCTGGCGTAGGCATTCACCAGCCGCTGCACCAAGGGATGGCGCACCACATCGGCGGCGGTGAGCCGGCAGATGGCGATGCCCTCCACCCCCTCAAGCACCTGAGCCGCTTCGATCAGGCCGCTGAGTTGGCCGTGGGGTAAATCGATTTGGGTGGGGTCGCCGGTCACCACCATGCGCGAGCCTTCACCGAGGCGGGTGAGCACCATGCGCATCTGAGCGGTGGTGGTGTTCTGGGCTTCGTCGAGGATCACGAAGGCATCGGCGAGGGTGCGGCCGCGCATGTAGGCCAGCGGCGCCACCTCAATCACGTTTTTCTCGATCAATGCGGCGGTGCGCTCCTGGCCCAGCAGGGTGTGCAGCGCGTCGTAGAGGGGGCGCAGATAGGGATCCACCTTTTGCTGCAGATCACCCGGCAGAAAGCCGAGGCGTTCGCCGGCTTCCACAGCGGGGCGGGTGAGGATCAGCCGCTCCACGCGCCGCTCCTGCAGGGCGCGCACGGCTTGCACCGCGGCCAGGAAGGTTTTGCCGGTGCCGGCCGGGCCGAGGGCCAGGGTGAGGTCGTGGCGCTCGATCGCCTCCACGTAGGCCTTTTGTTTGAGTGTGCGCGGGCGCAGCAGTTTGCCGCTTTGGCTGCGGGCCAGCACCTGCTTGCCCAGCTGCTGATGCTCCTCCCCGCGGCCCGTATCAAGCGCGGTAAGGGCCGTTTGCACATCCACCTGGGTGATGGCCTGGCCTTCCTGCCAGAGGGGACGCAGCAACTCCACCAAGCCAGCGGCCCGCTCCAGCTGGGTGGGGCGGCCGCGCAGTTGCAATGACAAACCCCGCAACACCAGCGAAGCACCAGTCAGGGCTTCGAGGCGATGCAGGGTGGATTCGGCCTCGCCGGCCAGCGCCATGGCGGCGTCCTGGTCGGGGAGGTCGATGCTGAAGTGGGTGAGGGTGTCAGCCCCGGACATGGGGGCTCAGCCTCAGGCTTCCGCTGCTTCTTCGGCGGGAGCTTCTGCGGCAGCAGCAGCAGCCTCAGCGGCGGCAGCAGCTTCAGCAGCCTTGGCTTCGGCTGCTTCCTTGGCGGCCTGCTTGGCAGCGGCTTCGCGGGCAGCGGCCTGCTTCTTCTGGCCGATCACCACGGAAGGACGCACCTTCTTCTCCACCAGACCGCCGCGCTCGAGCAGGGTGAGCACGCTGTCGGTGGGTTGAGCGCCCTGTGCCAGACGGGCACGGATCGCTTCAGTGTCGAGACGGGTCTCTTTGGTGCGGGGGTTGTAGAAGCCCAGCTCCTCGAGGGGGCGACCGTCGCGGCGGGAGGTGCTGTTGCAGGCCACGAGGCGGAAGCTCGCTTCCCGCTTCTTACCGAACCGCTTCAGGCGGAGCTTGATCATCGTGGCCTTGCCTTGCTGACTGGATAAGGGGTGCGTGATCCGTTGGAGGCGGAATCGCGCGCCAAACGACCACAATACTCTTTGGGGTGAACCCCCTCTAGAGCTCGCCGAAGCCTTTGCGCTTCTTGGCCGGTTTGGGCGCTTTGGGCATGCCACCGCCGCCACGCCCGGGCATGCCACCGCCCATGCCACCCATGCCGGGCATCCCAGGGAAGCCACCCATGCCGGGGAAGCCACCGCCCATGCCAGGCATGCCGGGCATGCCGCCGCCGCGGGTCATCTGCTGCATGAACCCGCGCATCTGCTGGAAGTTCTGCAGCACCTTGTCCACATCCGAGGGGCTGTGGCCGCTGCCGCTGGCGATGCGGCGCCGGCGGGAGGGGTTGGCGGCCAGCAGATCGGGGTCGCGGCGCTCGGCCTCGGTCATCGAGCTGATCATCGCCTCGATCTTCTTGAGCTGCTCCTCGCCCTGCTTGAGTATGCCGTCGTCGATCTTGTTCATGCCGGGGATCAGCTTCATCAAGCCCCCCAGCGAGCCCATGCGCTTGATCAGGCGCATCTGCTGCACGAAGTCCGAGAAGTCAAAGGTTGCTTCCTGGAGCTTCTGCTGCATCTTGGCCACATCGGCCAGCTCCACCTCCTTCTGGGCCTTCTCCACCAGGGTGAGCACGTCACCCATGCCGAGGATGCGGCTGGCCATCCGCTCGGGGTGGAAGGGCTGCAGCGCCTCCACCTTCTCGCCGGTGCCGATGAACTTGATCGGCGCGCCGCTCACCTTGCGGATCGAGAGGGCGGCGCCACCGCGGGAGTCGCCGTCGAGCTTGGTGAGCACGGCGCCGGTGATGCCTACCTGCTCGTGGAAGGCGCGGGTGAGCTCGGCCGCTTCCTGGCCGATCATCGAATCCACCACCAGCAGCACCTCATCGGGGCTGCAGGCCTCGCGGATCCGCACCATCTCCTCCATCATCGATTGATCGATCTGGAGGCGGCCGGCGGTGTCCACCAGCACCGTGTCGAAGCCTTCTTCTTTGGCCTTGGCGATGCCAGCGGCGGCGATCGCTTCGGGCTTGGCCTCGGTGCCGAGGCTGAACACCTCCACGCCGATCTGGCCGCCCAGCGTTTTCAGCTGATCGATCGCCGCCGGGCGATACACGTCGGCACCCACCAGAAGCGCCTTGCGACCCTGCTCCTTGAGGTGCAGGCCGAGCTTGGCGGTGGCGGTGGTTTTACCGGCGCCCTGCAGGCCCGCCATCAGCACCACCGAGGGCTCACCCGCTTTGCCGCCGGCAGCGAGGGGTGCGTTTTCGCCGCCCATGGTGTCCACGAGCTGCTCGTGCACCACCTGGATGAACTTCTGATCCGGGCTGATGCCGCGCACCACTTCGGTGCCAAGGGCTTTTTTGCGGACTTCGTCCACAAAGTCCTTCACCACCGGCAGGCTCACATCGGCCTCCAGCAGCGCTCGGCGCACCTCCTTCAGGGCGCCATCCACATTGCTTTCGCTGATCGAGCCCTGGCCGCGCAGGTTCTTAACCGCGTCTTCAAACCGCTGGGAAAGCTCGTCGAACATCAGATACGCAGGCGGCTAAGGGGCTGGCGGCAGCAGCCGCATTGGCCGCGATCGTAAAAAGTCGTGGCGCTCAGCTCGGTTTGTAGGCGGCCAGCAGCCAGCGCTTGCCATCGCGGGCAAACACATAGGTATTGGTGAGTTGGGTGCTTGGGGTTTGGCTGAGCACGGCACCGCTGCTGCTGCGCCGCTCATCGCTGTAGCGAAGTTGCACCTGGGCGGCGATGCGGTTGGCGCTGCGTTCGTTCACCGTGAAGCTCTCCACCGTGGCCTGCACGCTTTCGGTGGCGCCGGCGTTGCGCAGGCTCTGCTCCTGACGCTGCAGGAGCTGCACCTGGCTGCCGCGGGCGAGATCGGTGAGTGGCAATGGAGCGCTTTGGCCCGCCAGCACGGCGGCTTTGGCTGTGAGCCAGGCTTCCAGCAGCTCCTGCAGTTGGGTGTCGCTGGGGTCGGCGGCGGTGAGCGGGAAGCTCGGGGTTGGGGCTGGGGCCGGCTCGGCGGGTTTGGCCTGCTCCACCGGTTGCACCGGCAGCGGCTGCACGGGTTGGCTACGCGGACGCAGCAGCAGCCAACCAGCCAGGGCGATCAGCGCCACAGTGCCGCCGGCTGCTGGCAGGGCCCAGCGGGGCAGGGCGCTCAAGTCGGGCCAGTGCAGTTCCGGAAGGCGCCAGGTGGGGCCATCCCAGAGGTCGTCGTCTGCGTTGGCCTCGTCGTCGGTAGCGGCGGGCTCGGTGGCGAGGTTGGTGTTCAGGCTGTCGAAGTTCAGCTCTGGCCAGGAGGAAAGATCGCTGGAGGCTTCGGCGGCCGCGGGGGATGGTTCGGCGGCCGGGCTGGGCTGGAGCCGGCCGCGGATGCGGTCTTGTTGCTCCACGTAGGCCTGCACATCGCGGTCGGCAAACCAAGCCTCCAGATCGGCCTCGGCATCGATGTCGCGGAAGCCGGGCAGCACTTCGCGGCTCAACCAGTCGCGGCAGTAGGCGCACAGGCGCGCCAGGGGATCGTCGCTCTGCTCGTGGGCCCACTGGCGCAGGGCCTCATCGGCTCCGGCATCGAACAGGGTTTGGGCCTGCTCCACCTGGCCGAGCAGCAGCTGCTGGCAGGCCAGAAACACCTCCATGCCCGGTTGGCCGCCCGCCTGCAGGCGCTGGAAGCCGGCTTGGATGCGCTCCGGTTTGCGCTGCACGAAGCCAGCGGCGGTGAGGGCGAAGCTGGCGAGGAAATCAGCGGTGGCAGAGCCGGCTTCGGCCCAACGGCTGAACAGATCCACCTGCTCCTGAACCGTGAGGAACTGGCGGATCTGCTTGAAGAAGGGTTGGAATTCGGCCTGGGGAAAATCAGCGTCGAGCTCCCCTTCCAGGCCGCCGCGCTGCAGCACCAGCTGTTCGAGCAGCTTGATCCCTTCCTGGCGAGCGCTGAGCGCCGAGAGATCGCGGCTGATCAGATCGAGCACCCGGTAGGGCAGCAGCAGTTTCAGTTCATGCTCGAGCTGGCGGCGTTGCTCGGGCAGTTGGCCCATGCGCTGCAGCAGTTGCAGGCCCTGCTGCAGGGTGCGGGCTGCCGCTTCGTAGCGGCGTTGGTTGCGGAAATCGCTGGCTGCGGCCTGGCAGGCGAGCCCCGCCAGCAGGGTGAGATCGGCTTCGCGGCTGCTGCCCAGGGCCGGGGCCTGGGGTGGTTGCAAGCCGCGGCTGGCGGCTTCAAAGGCTTCCTGGGCTTGGCCGGCTTCCATCAGCAGCAGCAGGCCGCCCACCTCGCGTGATGGCGGAATTTCAAGGGCGGCAATGGCGCCCTCACCCGTGTCGGCGATGGCGGTGAGCTCGCGTTCGTAGCTGTGGCGGCGCTCTTCATCGCTGAGCAGCTCGGCGCTCGCTTGCAGCAGATCGGCCCTGGCCTGCAGGGTGTCGATGGTGAAGCCCTGGTCGGGCGCGCGATCCAAACGCTGCTGCAGTGTGCGCAGCACGGTTTCGCTGTCGGTGGTGGGGGAGACACCGAGAAGGCGGAAGTGATCGATCGGCAGTTCCAATCCGCCCGGTTCGCTTGGGCGTGACTGTAGTCAGGGTCTGAGGTTTTGGCCTCAACCCACACACCGTTTGGTGATGGACCCCGTACAGTCGCCACAGCATCAGTAGTGGCCGGACAGCCGGAAACCGCGCATGACACAGGCAGATCTCGGCCAGAGCGTCGCCAACAACGGGGCTCCCGCCTGCTCCGCCGATGTGAACGCGGTGGGCCTGCACGCCGAGCGTCTGCTCAATCTGTACCCCTCCACCCCGGCTGTGGTGAGCCGCGATGAGGGCTTGATGCTCTATCGCGACATGACCCTGGGTCGGCGCTTTGAAGACAAGTGCGCCGAGATGTATTACCGGGGCAAGATGTTTGGCTTCGTGCACCTCTACAACGGCCAGGAGGCCGTGAGCACGGGCGTGATCAAGGCGATGAAGATGCAGCACGACTGGTTCTGCAGCACCTATCGCGATCACGTTCACGCCCTCAGCTGCGGCGTGCCGGCCCGCGAGGTGATGAGTGAGCTGTTCGGTAAGGAAACCGGTTGCAGCAAGGGCCGCGGCGGCTCGATGCACCTGTTCTCCAAGGAGCACCACCTGCTGGGTGGCTACGCCTTCATCGGTGAGGGCATCCCGGTGGCCCTCGGCGCTGCTTTCACCAGCCGCTACAAGCGCGACGCCCTGGGTGATGCCAGCAGCGATGCGGTGACGGCCGCCTTCTTCGGCGATGGCACCTGCAACATCGGTCAGTTCTATGAGTGCCTGAACATGGCGGCGCTCTGGAAGCTACCGATCATCTTCGTGGTGGAAAACAACAAGTGGGCCATCGGCATGGACCACAACCGCGCCACCAGCGACCCCGAGATCTGGCGTAAAGCCGCTGCCTTCGGCATGGCCGGTGAAGAGGTGGATGGCATGGATGTGCTCGCGGTGCGCGGCGCTGCCCAGCGCGCCATTGAGCGCGCCCGCGCCGGCGAAGGCCCCACCGTGCTGGAGTGCCTCACCTACCGCTTCCGCGGCCATTCCCTGGCCGACCCCGACGAGCTGCGTGCTGAGGCGGAGAAGGAGTTCTGGGCCCAGCGCGATCCGATCAAGCGCCTGGCCGCCCACCTGATCGAGCACAACCTGGCCACGGCCGATGAGCTCAAGGGCATTGAAAAGGAGATCGACGCCGAAGTTGCCGATTGCGTGGAGTTTGCGCTCGCTGCACCTGAGCCCAAGCCCGAAGAGCTCACCCGCTACATCTGGGCTGAAGACTGAGCCTCGCGCTCGGCGTTGCCTACAAGCCGTGCAACCGGGCCTGCTCTTTGGCGGCCCGGAATACCAGCCCGTGGCGCTGCACCAGCGGACCGAGATCGTCGTAGCCGCCGCCGATCACGGTGGCCACGGGGATCGAGCGCCGCAGGCATGCATCCAGCACCAGCCGATCGCGGTTGAGCAACCCTGTGCTGCTCAGGCAGAGCTTGCCGAGCCGGTCGTTGCGGTGGGGATCCACGCCGGCGTTGTAGAGCACCAGATCGGGCTTCACCTGATCGAGCAGGTTGGGAATCAGGTCGCCGATGGCGAGCAAGTAGTCGTCGTCGCCCAGGCCGTCGTCGAGGGGAAGGTCGACGTTGCTGGTTTGTTTGCGCAGCGGGAAGTTGCTCTGGCAGTGGGCGGAGAAGGTGAACACCCGCGGCTCCTCGGCAAAGATCGCGGCGGTGGCATCACCTTGATGCACATCCAGATCGATCACCATCAGCTGCTGCACGCGCCCCTCCGCCAGCAGCACCCGGGCGGCCACGGCGCAATCGTTGAAGATGCAAAAGCCGCTGCCGTGGTCGGGATAGGCGTGATGGGTGCCGCCGGCCAGGTGGCAGGCCAGGCCATGCTCAAGCGCCAGCCGGGCGGTGAGCACGGTGCCTCCCACCGCCAACCAGGTGCGCTGCACCAGCGGTGTGGTGGCCGGTAGGCCGATGCGGCGCTGCTCCTGATGGCTCAGCTCCCCACGGGCAAAGGCCTTGTGGTAGCGCTGCCCATGCACCAGCTCCAGCCAGCGGCGTGGCGCCGGCAGCGGTTGCACAAATTGGTCGTTTTGCGCCAGCCCCTGAGCCAGTAAGAGCTGATGCAGCATCCGAAACTTCGCCATCGGAAAGCGATGGCTGCTGGGCAGCGGCGCGGAGTAGGCCGGGTGGTAGATGAAGGGGACTCTCACTGGATTTGAGATCTGGCCTGACTTATGAGCTGCTGTTCCTGGTGTTGGGGTTGTTGGGGACGGTTTATCAAAGCTTTATCAATCCAGGCTCACTGCGGTGCCAAGGGGGTGCTTCGGTAAGGCCCCCCCTGAGTCCGCTCTTCCTGGCTTGCTGTGGCGACAAAGGGGCAATGGAAGCTCCCGGATTGTCAGTTTGGCGGTTCTACGCCACATGCAGCATCGCGTTGTCAACCGCGCTGGTAAGCCTCTGACACGCTTTGAGCGAACCACCGATACAGACTCCCTCAAGCTCGCGAAGGAGCTGTACCCGGGCGTCCTGATCGAGCTGAACCAGGAGCTGGCCGAACGGTCTGGTTCGATCCTTGCGACAAAAGAGGCCGCCTCCCAGCGGCTGGTGAGCAGCAAGAGCGTGTGGCACAGCCATCAGCTGAACGTGGTTCTCGGGTTGTGGCGGAGTTTGTGGAGGTTGAGCTTTCCCTGAAGGAGGAGCTGAAAAGTTAATCGCAATCAGAATCCGCCGAAATTGTCGGTAGTGAATGCGTAAGTTGTCTGGAGATTGACACTAGCGCCGACTGCAAGGTTTGTCAGTGATTGAGTTTGCTCTACCGCCGCTAGTGCACCACCAGGACCCCCCGTCGCTTGCCAAACTTGGACTTCATTAGCATTACCATCCCCAGTGGTATCTGCCTGGAAGACTAGGAATGCAACTGCGCCGTCAACAAATGCATCATTGCCGCCACCACTTTGGAATGCAGCGGTGATCGCAATTAGGTCATCTCCAGTGTTGCCAGAAACGTCAATTACTGCACCCGCACCAGTGAGGACTGCTGCACGATCAGGGGTGATAGATCCAGCGCCAAAGGCACCAGCAGCAGCACCAACAATCGCACCAACATCGCCAACACCGATGTTGTTATTGAGAATTTGGTCACCAGCAGCACCAACAACAAAGTCGGTAACGGCGTCGATGCCATCACCTGTGGACCAGCGGAACTCGTCAGCACCATTGCCACCAGTCAGTTGGTCGTTGGCTGCGCCACCAGTAATAGTGTCAGTGCCGTTGCCACCAGTAATAGCGTCGCTGCCGTCCCCCCCAGCGATAGTGTCGCTACCATTGCCACCGACTACATCGATATTGAAGCCTACGCCGTTAGATGCTGTAACGCTGATGCCACCATCTAGGCCCGCTGCGTTGACATCACCTTTAAGGTTAATCACATTAAAATAATGGCCCGGTCCAGGGGGTGCGAACTGGGTGAGTGACAAAGCCTTGTCGTCAGCCAATTGAATTGTGTCAACGGTTATTGTATTTAGAGCTGTATTGTCGTACCGAAGCTCTGTGTTGTCAGATCCAGTAATGATTGTTGTAATGCCAGCGGTGGCAACTTCGACTCCAAGGTTAAGCTTGCTTGCGCCAAGCAATGCTACTTGTTCAACTTCTCGGACCCGGGTGACGTCGGTATTAAAGTTCCCGGTATTAAGAGGGTCGATCGCCGTGGTGAATTGAATCGTATCAATGCCATCACCGCCAACGACGGTTGTGTCGTCTCTAAGCTGTACATCATTAGTATATGAGAAAAGATCGTTGTCATCATTTCCAAAGAGCCTGTCGGCACCAGCGCCACCAGTAATAGTATCCTTGCCATCTCCACCAACCAGGCTGTCATTTCCGCTGCCACCGGTAATGCTCACGCCGGTTGTGGTGAACTCGCTGACATCAACCGTCGAGGCTGCAGTGGCCATCGAAATATTGACGGTATTAATGCCAGCCGTTTGAGCAGTGAGATTAAGCGCGATGTTTGATGATGCCGTGCCGATAACATGCAGCTCTTCCACCGAAGACGCTTTGGCAAATGAAACCGTATTGGCAATATTTAGTCCGTTATCAACTGAGATGCGGTCAAGGTTTGCTCCACCATCAATTGCGCTATCGACTAACTCGCTACCATTCTCCAGTTGTGCCTCGTTGGTGTAATAGAAAATATCATTGCCGTCGTCGCCGGCTAAATTATCGACGCCTTCTCCACCAGTAATTTCGTCATCCCCTGTTCCTCCTATGATGCTGTCGTCGCCAGTGTCTCCTAGAAGTTCATCGTTGCCAGCGCCGCCGAGAATGGTGTCGTTTCCTGTTGTCCCTCCATATAGGTAGTCATTACCATCGCCACCATCAATCTGATCATCGCCTTGTCCACCTTGCACGGAGTCGTTTCCTTCTCCGGTTGAGATTATATCGTTGCCCTGATTTCCAAAGACAGTATCGTTTCCTTGGCCTCCACTGATGATATCGTCACCTCCCGATCCGCGAAGAGAATCGCCATCGGGAGATCCGATTATGGTATCGGCTGATTCTGATCCACTGACCTTGATGCCATTCCCGCTGCCATAACTAGATGCATTAACACTGTTGCTGTCTGAACTAAGTACAATGGAGTAATCATTTGCACCATTGCCTAAGGGGACTGTGGTTGCCCTGGAGATGCCTTGGCGAGTGAATGTTGAGGTGGACGAGATGGGACCACTCAGTGTGATTACCCCAGTGGCAGTTCCTCCAAACGTGATTTCCTTGTTATTGGTGTCCTCAATAAGAAGAAAAGTCCTCGTGCTTACTCCACCACCGCTGCTCCCACCATTGTCGGTTGGAGTTGGAGTTGGAGTCGGAGTTGGAGTTGGAGTCGGAGTTGGAGTTGGAGTCGGAGTTGGAGTTGGAGTCGGAGTTGGAGTTGGAGTCGGAGTTGGAGTTGGAGTCGGAGTTGGAGTTGGAGTCGGAGTTGGAGTTGGAGTTGGAGTTGGAGTTGGAGTTGGAGTCGGAGTTGGAGTTGGAGTCGGAGTTGGAGTCGGAGTTGGAGTTGGGTCAGGTCTCGGGGACGGAGATGACCTATTGATGGGGATTAGTTGGCCCGAATTAATCGATGTATCGGGATTCGAGAGAATTGACTTTGTCTCTATCTTGATCGTTTTTTCTAATGCATTCAGAGAGGCGAAATCACTATTGCCAAGTCTTTCTCTGATCTTTATCCTGCCACTTAAAGAGAAGCTAGAGTTGTCGTTGACAAAGTTGGCGCTTTCTCCATTGTTATCGGTGTAGAAGTATTTTAGCGCTGGCCTCTTCGACGATTCCAGGAGTCTCTGTATTCGCGAGAGATGGCGTTTCCTAATCTTGATATAACCGTTACTGGGTTGCGCCTTCAGATTGATGCTCTTGCGACCCACTACATATTTGACTTGTAATGACTGGTTGACGATTTGAAATTCTTCAACGGTGGTGTCTCCGTCCGTTGATAGCTCGATCACACGAAATGGAATGCGGGGCATGGCCGCAGCGGAATCTTGCGTGCACCAGGATTATAAGTCACAAATTCTTCCCCCTTGCGGCTTCTCTCCCGTTAGTCTCTCTGCGTCTGGTTGATCTTTGCGATTGTCTTCAGTGATTAATGGCCAGTGACCCGTGCTCGTTTATCCATTCTCTATTGGTGGCTTCTTTGTGATGCAACTGCTTGCTTTGCTCGCTCGGTGGATTTGAAGCATGATATGAACGTTCTTTCGGTAAATTCGGTATCAATCGTAACTGTATTGCTCTTCTCGGCGCACCGTTTGCTTTGTGGTCACATCGCTATTGTAAAGAACAACGAGAACCTGATGAAATCCTATTAAGGGCAATATGTGGTGTTTGCGTAAGTACTACAGACTTTTGGCTCCTCGCCTTGGTAGATGACGCTTTGACCGCCTCTGGTTGGTTCTGGATGCCGCTGCTTAAAAGGCGGCACATAAGCAGGACGACTCGGGATCGGACGTTGTTGCTGGTTATTGCTGCTTCCTTGGGGCTGGTATTGAGCTGAAGCCGGCACTGGTGACAGCAGCGCAGCAAGAAGGAGGAGTGAACGGGCCAATTGATATAGATCAACTTTGACCAGTTCGCCATTAAAACCCTTGGCTTTGTGATGGGTGCATCAAAGGCTCATCGCTTTTATTGCACTCCTTAAGGATCAACTGGGGCTTGGTGTCGAAGTCCTGGGTCGGACGGTTTGCCAAACGGTTTAAGTACCGTTGATAAACCCACCCCTAAAACCCAGTCCACCACTCAACGAATGGTTTATAAGCCGTAGGAAAGCGATGGCTACTGGGCAGCGGCGCGGAGTAGGCCGGGTGGTAGACGAACGGGGGATGCACCCTTGCGCGGCGGCGTGGCTCTCAGTGTCCCGCGCTGAGGGCGACGCTGTTGAACCCCCACCAGAGCAGAGCGACCCACAGCAGCAGTGACACAAGCCCCAGCCAGGCCTGCACAGAGGTGCTGTTGCCCTCAAGCCAGGGGCGGTAGACGCGACTCAATGCAGGCACCAGCAGCCAGGAGGTGGCAGCAACACAGAGGGTGTTGCTGATCAGCATCAGGCTGGCCCCTGAGGCCTGCGGTAGAAGCCGGTTCAGCAGCGGCGACACCAGCATGGCTGTGGGATAGAGGGTGAGCAGCACCAGAAGATTCACCTTCCAGGTGGCCACGCGGCGCTGGATTCGCCGCGATAGCCAGCGGCCATAGCCCATCCAGTTGGCCTTGCCCTGAAAGCGAAAGCCTGTTTCCTCTTCCTCAAGCAGCAGCAGGCGTCGCCGTTGCGGATCATCCAGCCAGCTCATGCACTGCTGGATGGTGGCAAAGCGTAGGCTGGTGCGAAACACGCACTCGTTGGGGCGCTGCTCGATCAATTGGCGCTGCAGGCTGATAAAGCCTTCGCGTTGGCTCGCTAACGCATGCATGCGCTCGCTGAAGCGCAGAAAGCGTTCCACATGGTGAGGCTCCACGCGCTGTTCGAAGTGGTATTCGAATGAGCCGAGCCCCTCACTCATGGTGTGCGGGTTGGCTGATTTAGAGGCTGCTGGGCATCCGGCGGGTGAGGTGTCGCAGTTTGCGCAGGGCCTTGAGTTCCACCTGGCGCACACGCTCGCGCGACACATCGAGCATGCGGCCGATCTCGGCCAGGGTGTGCCGCTCTTCGCCCTCGAGGCCGAAGCGCAGCTCGAGCACCTGCCGCTCCTGTTCGGTGAGGTGGCTGAGCCAGCGGCTCAGCTGCTCGTGGTGCATGCCGCGCTCCACCTGATCGAGCGGTTCGGCATGGCTGTTGTCGGCGATCAGGTCGCCTAGGAAGCTGCGGCCTTCCTCGCCGTTCACCGGTGCATCGAGGCTCGAGGTGGTGAGGGCTTGGCGCAAGAGCGAATCCAGCTCGTCGATGGGCATCTCCATCGCCTCGGCGATTTCCTTGCGACTGGGCATGGCGCCGAGCTTGTGGGCTAGATCCAGGCTCACCTTGCGGATGGCGGTGAGCCGCTCGGAGAGGTGCACCGGCAGGCGAATGGTGCGCGACTGGCAAGCAATGGCGCGGGTCATGCTCTGGCGGATCCACCAGAAGGCGTAGGTGGAGAACTTGTAACCGCGGGTGGGGTCGAACTTTTCTACGGCCCGCTCGAGGCCCAAAGAGCCCTCTTGAATCAGGTCGAGCAGTTCTAAGCCTTTCCCTTGATATTTCTTGGCAACGCTCACCACCAGGCGCAGGTTGGCTTTCATCATCCGTTCCTTGGAACGGCGGCCCACACGAATGGTTTTCTTTTGCTGATCGGTATAACCGCTCTCGGGCTCCTCTTCGGTGAGCCGCATCATTGCCTGCACCTGATTCCCCAGTTCGATTTCCTCAGCTGGGGTTAAGAGCGGCACGCGGCCAATGGTGGAGAGGTACCAGCTGATCGGGTCACTGCTCCTGCGGCGACTGGCGCCGCCAGGGGAAAGTCCTGAAGCGGTCATGTACCCAATATCGAAAGTGAGAGAAATCTCCTATGGGTTTTTGAAAACCCCTTCTGACTTCAGGCGCGCTTCAGCTTTCTGCAGCAAAAGTGCACACAGGTGTTGAGACTCACGCTATATCCGCTGTTGTAATTGCTTTTGCAATTTCTTCCCGTGGCGCAGCTCGCTGGCTACGGCAAGCGGATCGGCGCCGCCGCTGCCCGAGCGTTCAGCCGCCTGGGCGCCAGCGCAGGCGTGGGCCAAGGCCGCTGCGGCCAGCAGTTCAGCGGGCCCGCTGCCCATGCTCTGGGCGGCGAGGCCACCGGCATAGCCCGCCAGCACGTCGCCCAGGCCTGCTCGCCCCGCAGCGCTGCAGGCTGAGCCCAGCTGCCAGCGCCGGCCATCGGCGGCCGCGATCACGGTGCGAGCGCCCTTGAGCAGCACGCTGCACGGCTGGTGAGCACTGCAGACCTTGGCGGCGGCTGTGGCTGCCCGCAGGGGCGGTTGATCAGCCAGCTCCGGGAAGAGGCGGGCAAATTCACCGGCGTGTGGGGTGATCCAGGTGGGTCCCTGGCGGCCCTGCAGCCAGGGCTGCGCACCCAGGTGTGCGAGGCGATTCAGCCCATCAGCGTCGAGCAGCAAGAGGCCCGGGAACTGTTGGAGCCGCTGCCAGCTCGAGGCCTCCGCTGCGGCCTCGGCAGCTGCCGTGCCTCCCAGGCCGGGCCCGAGAACCACCGCATCCAACCGCTCCAGGGCGCTCTCGCTGAGCCCCCCCAGCTGCAGGCTGCCGCTGGGATGAGCCTCCAGTGCGGCGCTCACCACCACGTGGGGCTGCACACTCCACAGCTGCTCGGCCACAGGGCGCGGCAGTGCCGCCCGCAGGCTGCCCACCCCACTGGCGCTGGCCCCCTGCAGGCAGAGCTGACTGGCACCGCGATAGACGTCGCTGCCCGCGATCACCAGCAGCCGGCCCCGCTCGTATTTCGAGGCGGCTGCGGATGGCTGCGGCCAAGGGGCGCTCTCCAGATCGCGGCCCCATAGAACTCGAGGTTGATCCGGCTCAAACGCCTGTAGCAGCGAGGCCTGCAGCCCCAGCTCAATGCGCTCCAGCCGGCCCACCCAGGCGAGTGCCTGATCCTGCAGGAATCCCTGCTTGATCAGGCCGATGCTCAGGCTGAGGGCGGCGCAGGCGGCCACGCGGCCCAGGAGCTGGCCGCTGTCGGCACAGAGGCCGGTGGGGCCATCGATGGCGATTAGCTGGTTTGGCCGCAGCTGTTGCCGCTGGTGCAAGAGCGTTTCCAAGGCGTCGCCGGGTGGGCGGCTCTGGCCGATGCCGAACAGCGCATCGATCCACACGGCTGGATCGGCTGGATCGGGCGGCGCATCCAGCTGCGGAATCCCGAGCCAGCGGGCGTGGCGCAGGTGGGCTGCGGTGAGCGGTTTGTGGCGCTCAAACGGGCTCCAGATCCGCACGGCGATCCCCGCCAGGTGCAGTTCGCGCGCCACCACCAGGCCATCGCCGCCGTTGTGGCCTGGCCCCACCAGCACCAGAGCGCCGCTGCGCTGCAGCTGGGGCCACCAATCGGGTTGTTGCAGGCGCCGCGCTACCGCCAGCGCTGCCTTTTCCATCAGGGCCTCCACTGGCAGGCCGCTGGCAAAGAGTTGCTGCTCCAGTGCGGCCATCTGGCCGCCACTCACCAGCAGATGCTCGGCATCGCGCGGGGGCCAGGTGGGCTGGGGCAAAACAGCGCGGGTGGTGGCAGTTCCATGATGGAGAGATCGCGTCGATCAGGCCGCAGGGCCTGGTCTGTTTGTTGGTTTGGCCCGTTTTTCTGTGATTCCTGCGGCTGCCGATGCTTCGGTGGCGGCCACTCCCGCCGGTGCGGCAGCGCTGGAGCGCCTGCAGGCCTGGCCTGGTGAACACCGTGTGGCGGTGGGGCTATCGGGTGGCGTGGATAGCTCGCTCACGGCGGCGCTCCTGGTGGAGGCGGGCTGGCAGGTGGAGGGGCTCACCCTCTGGCTGATGAGCGGCAAGGGTGCCTGCTGCGCCGAGGGGTTGGTGGATGCGGCCGGCATCTGCGAGCAGCTCGGCGTGGAGCACCACGTGGTGGATTTCCGCGAGCACTTCAAGGAGCAGATCGTGGATTTCCTGGTGCAGGGCTACGGCGATGGCATCACGCCGCTGCCGTGCTCGCGCTGCAACCGGGAGGTGAAATTCGGCCCGATGCTGCGCTGGGCCGCCGAGGAGCGCGGCATCGAGCGGATTGCCACTGGTCACTACGCGCGGGTGTCCCACGGCGAGCAGAGCGACAACGGCCGCCATCAACTGCTGCGCGGCCTTGATCGCCAGAAGGATCAGAGCTACTTCCTCTACGACCTGCCCCAGGAGGCGCTAGGGCGCCTGGTGTTTCCCCTGGGCGAACTCACCAAGGCCGATACCCGCGTGGAAGCGGCGCGGCATGGGCTGCGCACGGCCGAGAAACCCGAGAGCCAAGACCTCTGCCTCGCCGACCACCACGGCTCGATGAAGGCGTTCCTCGATGCCTACCTACCGCCGCGTCAGGGCGAGATCGTGCTGGAAGACGGTCGCGTTGTGGGTGAGCACGATGGCATCCAGCACTTCACCATTGGCCAGCGCAAAGGTTTGGGCGTGGCCTGGAGCGAGCCGTTGCATGTGGTGCGCCTCGATGGCGCCATGAATCGTGTGGTGGTGGCTCCGCGCCGTGATGCCGCTCGCGGCGATGCGCTGGTGGGGGCCGTGAATTGGGTGTCGATCGCTCCGCCTGAAGAGCCGATCGACGTGGAGGTGCAGGTTCGCTACCGCAGCGGAGCGGTGGCGGCTCGCTTGTCTCCCCTGCCCGCCACCGATGCCGATGCGGCGGCCGGCCGGCCCCATCGCTGCCGGCTGGAATTTGCCGAGGAGCAGTTCTCGATCACGCCGGGCCAGGCGGCGGTGTTTTACGCCGGTGATCGGGTGCTGGGAGGCGGCCTGATTCAGCGCTGACACGCCCCTTCCCGCGTGTTCACTTTGGCTCCACAATGACCGGGCTGCTCGGCCTGTCGCTGTCCGTGGTCCTCGCTGAGGAGCTGTTGTGAGCGGGGTGGCAAACCGACTGAATTCAGGGCTTCTGCGGCAAAGCCTGCGCATCGCGGTGGTGATGTTTGTGACCGCGGCGATTGCGCTTTGGTGTGATCGAACCGCTTATCTGTGGTACCCGCTGAATGCTGCTTTGATCGTTGTCGATGACAACGATGAGCTCACCCTCCCTGCGGCCAGGGGCCGGATCATGGGCACCATTCTTGGGGGTCTGCTCACCTTTGTAGTGCACACCATTGCCTCCGGCTGGATGGCGGTGTTGCTCACCTGTCTGTTGTGCTTCCCGCTGCTGCGCCTGTGCGGATGGCAGGGGGGATTGTCGACGGCGGTGAACATCGTGGTGATGTTTCTGATGATCCCCAAGCCCACGCAGCTGAATTGGGATTTCGTCTTTAACCGCAGCCTCGACAGTTTGATCGGCATTGTGGTGGCCGTGGTTGTGGCCTATCTGTTCTGGCCTAGGAATCGCCTGGCGGAACTCGATCGCTTGGATGTGGCGCTTGATCAGCAGATTCGTTCTGGTCAACAGGGGGCTGCTGCAGAGCTCACGGCTGGGTATTTGCGGCTGGCTCGCTTGGTGGAGGTGGCGTTGCAGAGCCAACAGGCTGACCTGGTGCGGCGCAAGCGTTGGCGGCAGCGCTTGTTGCTCTGGGAAACCTTGCTGCATCACTCCCTCGAATTAGACCGTCATCGATCCCTCCAACAATCCGGCTTGCGTTCGCCCCTGTTGGCAGCTGCGATGGCAGACGAGCGACAACGGGTGCATCAGGCGCTGCGCAGCATGCAGTTGTGTCGTGAGGCCTGTCGATGATGCATCGCGACGACCTGCGATTGGCCATTTGCGTGGGTCTTGCGGCCGGCTTCGGCAGCATCAGCACGGTGCCGGATGGCTACTACTTGCCGCTCACCGTGGCGGCCGTGATGGTGGGTAGCTACGGCGGCTCCTATGCCCTCGGATTGCAGCGAGTGATTTGCACGTTGCTGGGCGGTTTGCTGTTGTTGATTGCCCAGCCTGCCTTCACCGGGCTGCCCTTTCCGATTGGGTTGGCGCTGATGTTGGGCCTGATTCGGTTTCTGGGTGGTTGCCTGGGCTTGGAGGCGGGTTACAAGATCACCGGGATGGTGGTGGTTATGGGCTGGTTGATGCAGTCCACCGCTGTGGATGGCTGGTTGGGCCTCAAGCTGAGCTGGACGGCGCTTGGGGTGGTGCTGGCTTTACTGGCGTTGCATCTGTTTTGGCCGAGTACTGCGATTCGCGAGCATCAAAAGGCCTATGGGGCCTTGTTGGAGCTCCAGCGGGAAGCGCTGCTGGAACAACAGCGGCTGTTGGTTCAATCGGCCGGTGCACGCCTCTCACCAGCTCGCCGTAAGGAACGCCATCGCGAGCTGATGCGCGCACTGATTCAATCGCGGGCCACGCGTTCGGCTGCGGTGCTTGAGCTGGGTGCCAATCCCTACGCCCAGCCGCAAATGCATCTGTGGACTGACCTGGAGCGCTGTTGTGCTGCCATCGCTGGATGCATCACCGCCTTGCGGGCCTTGCGTGAGCCGCTTGTTGCGGTTCCTGGCTTCCGTGGGTTGCATCAGGCTGAAGCTCATCTTCTGGCTGATGCCGCTGCGCTGCTTGGTGTGTGGCAGGACGCTCTGAAAAAGAACCGACCAGCGCTATCGGCTGACAGCACATCTCAGGATCTTCAGGCCTCGATAGAGCATTTGCGCAGTGTGGAGAGGGATTTGCTGAAGCAGCCCGATCTACCGCAGGTTCTCGATCCATTCCAGCAGCGCCAATTGGCGCGCCGCTTGCTCCTTTGCTACCAGATTGGAGCTGTGGTGCAGCGGATGCAACTGCGTTGGCAGGAGTTGATCGTTACCAATAGGGATCCGTCGCCAGCTCCACCGTGAGCTCTCCGCTTTTGCTGGCCGGCACGGTGGCGATGCAGGCTCGAACCGTGGTTCCGTTCACATCGAGTTCGCAGGCGCCGCAGCTGCCGCCCAGGCAGCCTGTGGGGATAGCGAAGCCGGCCTCGCGGGCTGCCTGAAGCCAATCCATGCCTGGGGCGCAGCGGGTGGTTTGCCCCGTAGGCCAGTGGATTAACACCTCTTTCATGGTTGATGCAGCAATGGCTCCAAGTTCACGTGCTGCTCGAAGGCATCGGCGAGGCGATCGAGCAAAGCATCGCGCTGACGGCTGTGGTGTGGTTGCTGTTCGCTCAGCATCGGCAACCCCTTGCGCGCCCTGAGCTGATTCAGCCAGCGTCGCCGCCAGGGTCCGCTTTCAAACACGCCATGCAGATAGGTGCCGGCCACATTCGCTTGCACCCATCCCAGTCCGTCATCCACGCAGAGCGACTGGCAGGGTTCAAGGGCGAAGGTGCTGCCTCGGTGCAGCTCGAAGCCTTCGATTTGCAGAGAGGTGCTCTCTGAGGAGGTGTCGTTCAAGGCTGGCCATTGGGCTTGACTGGCGCGCTGCCGCAGAGCTTTCTCGCCGCCAAACACGGTGCGCAGGGGCAGAAGGTTGAGTCCGGCTGCGCTTGAGGCGGCTCCGTTTCCTCCCTCAAGCCCCTCGGGATCATGGAGCTCACGGCCCAGAAGCTGCATCCCGCCGCACACGCCGAACACATGCCCACCGCTTGCGGCGAACCGATGCAGTTCACTGCAAAGTGCTGCACTCTGCTGCAGGGCTTCCAGGTCGCGCAGGGTCTGCTTGCTTCCCGGCACCACCACGGCATCAGGGTTGCCCAGCTCCTCCCCGGGAGCCACCCAGCGCAATTGCACGCTCGGTTCGGCCTCGAGGGGATCGAGATCAGAGAAGTTGCTCAGCGATGGCAGCTTGAGCACGGCGATCTCCAGCTCGGCGCCGCGCTTGCGGCCCCGGCGCTCCAGCAGATCGAGGGAGTCTTCCGGGGGGAACAGCTCATCGAGCCAGGGCATCACGCCGAGCACGGGAATGCCGGTGTTGTCCTCCAGCCAGCGGCGCCCCTCATCAAACAGTTCACGGCGGCCGCGGAAGCGGTTGATCAGCAGCCCGCGAATCAGCGGACGCTCCACCGGCCGCAGCAGCGCCAAGGTGCCCACCAGCTGGGCGAACACGCCGCCGCGCTCGATGTCGGCCACCAGGATGCAGTTGGCGCGCAGGTATTGGGCCAGGCGCAGGTTGGTGAGATCGCGCGGCTGCAGGTTCACCTCCACCGGGCTGCCCGCCCCCTCCAGCACCAGCCGCCCGCCGGGGTACGCCGCCTGCATCTCGCCCAGGCCCTGGCGGATTGCGGCCCAACCCGGACGAAACCAGTCGCGGTAGTAGTGCTCGGCGCGGCAGCTGCCCACCGACTGCCCCAGGTGGATCACCTCACTGGTGCTGTCGCCCTGGGGCTTGAGCAGCACCGGGTTCATGGCGCACTGGGGCTCGAGCCCCGCGGCCCAGGCCTGCAGCGCCTGGGAGTAGGCCATCTCGCCGCCCGCCTGATCCACCCAGGCGTTGTTGCTCATGTTCTGCCCCTTGAAGGGCAGCGGTGTTTCACCGCGCCGACGCAACACGCGGCAGAGGGCGGCCGTCATCAACGACTTGCCGGCACCGCTGCTGGTGCCAAGCACCATCAAGGGGGTGGGGGTGTTCACGTTGGGCCGGTGCTGTTGGTTTCAAACCAGGCCTGAAGGTCAGTCCATGGCAGTTCACCTGCGGCCAGGCGGCAGATCATCAAAACCACCTCTTCATTGGAGGCCTGGAAACGGAAGCCGTTGAGACCCAAAAACACGACGGCAACCAGAAAGCCGCTGCGCTTGTTTCCATCTGCAAAGGGATGGGCTCGGATGAGTGCTTCTGCATAGGCTGCCGCCAATTGGGGAATGGTGCTGAGTTCCTCGACATCCCAGCGTTGTCTGGGGCGAGCCAGAGCCGCCTCTAGCGCTGTTGCATTGCGAATGCCTTGCAATCCGCCGTGCTCGAGGATTTGATCGTGATGAATGGCACGCACGGCTATCGCTGGAACCCAGCAGGGCTCAGGGCCTGCGCTCATTGGGCGAGCTCGCGCAAGGCTGGCTGGAATTGTTTGGCGGCTTCGGAGGCCAAAGCGAGAGCCTGCTGAACCGTGGGGTCAAACGGCGTTAAGAGGATGCCGTCTTCGGTTTCGATGGCCTGGATGCGATCGCCTGGTTCCAGATGGAATCTGCGTGCCAGTTCCTTGGGGATGGTGGCGCTCACAGAGCCACCGGATTGCCGCAGGGTTACTTCTGGGGCCATGGCTCGATTGGCGGGAAGCACAGAAATGCTACCCATGGATTGTTCGTGCTGGTTCGCCTGGGCTCATCGGCTGTTTTCGGGGCTGCTGGTGTTGGCAGCTCTGAGTTCTTCAAGCACAAGGGCCAGGGTCTCGTTCAATTGGATTCGGCTTCTGGGGGTGTCGGCGAGCTGAAATCGGATTGCTGCGATAAGGCGTCCAATCTCGAGTTGGCGTGCTCGAGCCACCTTGTCTCTTGTTCGATCTCGAAGACGGGTCGCCAATTCAGCATCGCCAAACAGCGCCGCCAGAGCGGCAATGTGGAGAGATACTCCGATCTGCTCATCCAATGAAAGGGCTTTGAGGTGGAGGAGGGCTCCATGGCCGTAGTTGGTCAGGAAGGAAATGGCGATCAGCAGAGCCCCTGCAAGGAACGTGGCTGCCGCTTGACGATCGAGAGTTGGGCTTTGCATCAGGCTAACGGCGCCCATTGGCTCCGTTTCTTGATGGTTAATCACTCAGCCGCCTCCCTGCATCCGTGAAATCACGGCACCGCTCTCAAAGCCGTGGCCAGTGCTGAACCAGCCAATGCAGCAGGCGTCGGGGGACGCTGGCCCTGGCGATTTCTCCATCCCAACGGCTCAACACCTCGCGGCCGAGGGGGGTAAGGCGCACCCGTTCGGTGAGGCCTTGGCCGTCCACTTCGCGGCGCAGCACCCCAAGCTGGATCAACCAGATCAGATGGTCTTCCGTGCGGTTGGCACTGAGGCGGCGGCGCGTGATGCGGCGCCAGTCGGCTCGGGCGGCCAGTTGGCTGCTGCTGAGGGCGCCCTGCTCCAGCTCTTGGTAGAAGGCCAGCCGAAACGGCAGGCAGCGCACGGCCTGGCGGGCGCGGTGGATGGCCTGCTGGGTCTGGCTGTCGGCGGAGGGGGCGATCACGCGTGGGGCTCTTTGACTGTCATTCTCCTGCTCAGGACTGCTGCGTGACTTCCGTGTTGCTGCTTGCCTCCGCTTCCCCTGCTCGCCGGCGACTGCTGGAGCAGGCGGCCATTCCCCACCGCGTGCAGGTGAGCGGTGTGGATGAAGACGCGATCATGGATCCCAATCCGGCGCAGCTGGTGCAGTGGCTGGCGCGGGCGAAGGCGCTGGCGGTGTGGAACGGCTGCAGGGATCCTGAGATCACCGCGGTGCTCGGTTGCGATTCCGTGCTGGCCTTCGAAGGGGAGGTGTTTGGCAAGCCGGCCGACGCTGAGGAGGCGATTGCGCGCTGGCGGCGGATGGCGGGCGGCTGGGGGGAGTTGCACACCGGGCATTGCTTGTTGCCATTGGGGGGTGCGGGGCAGTGTCCGCAGGCGGATATCCATGGATATCCCGACCTGGACGCGCTGCCGACGATCACCACCATCACCACCCGCGTGCAGTTCGCCCCGCTCAGCGAGGCCGAGATTGCGGCCTATGTGGCCACGGGTGAGCCGCTCCAGTGCGCGGGCGGCTTTGCCCTGGAAGGGCGTGGTGGCTTGGTGGTGGAGCGGATCGAGGGCTGCTTTTCCAACGTGATCGGCCTCAGCCTGCCGCTGCTCAGGCGCTGGCTGGCCGGGGATGGCTCAAGTCGCTGACGCCTTCGCTTGCATCAGATCCGCACGCCACTGTTGCCATCGCCGCCAAGCCATGGCTATGGCCTGGGTAGGCCTTGATCTGAACCCATGAAATCCTTTGCGCTGTTCGCGGCTGGATGCCTCCTCGCTTGTAGCGGTTCCCGCGTGAATGCCTCCTCCATGGAGCCGATTGAGCTCTCCAAGGCGCAGCCGGTTGCCGAGCAACCCGTGGCGGCTGAGCAGAACCACCTGCAGGCTGCCTCGGCGCAGATGCGCAGCGGTGTGACCCGTGATGGCGACCTGCCGCTGGAATTCAAGAAGCCCACGGGTCCCCGCGGACACAACCTGCTCAATCTCAGTTTTTGATCCTGCACCAAGCCAGGCAGCTCCTCTGCCTGGCTGGCTGCCCTCAGTTGAAGAGATCAATCAGAAAGTTGTTCATTGCCCGCTGGAATTTGCTGTTGCTTCCCGATTCGGGGTTGTAGTTGCGCTGGGTGACATCCAGGCGGTAGTCGGCCCAGCGGAAGATGCCACTATTGCCGCGATCCTGCACGTTTACTGGCCAACGCCCACCGGCTCCGTCGGTGATCACCGTTCCGCGGTTGCTTTGCTCAAACACATAAGTGGGGCCCTGACGCAGGTTCACTTCAAAGCGCGGCTGGAAGCCCTGCCGGATCTCACGCAAGGCGCAGCTTCCATTGAACAGCTGTTGATTGCCGCGCATCAGGCGGCAGGTGCCGGTGTGGCTCACCGGTCCGGGACCGGGTTGCGGGTAGGGGGTGGGGTTTGGATAAGGCGTGGGATTCGGGAACGGTGCCGGCGCGTTGCCGAACAGCTGGCTTGTGATCCGACCCGCCGTTACGCGTTGACCGTTCTCCATCCGCCAGCAACTCTGACGATCGCTTTGGCAGAACACTCCATTGCTCAACTCAAAGCGGCGTAGCGGTAGCCGTGATCCGAAGTTCTGCTGCGCCGTCTGCTGGGCGTACCGTCCGAAATAAGTGCCCGTCAGCTGTAGCGAGAGGCCGTTACGGTCGTAGCAGAGCTGATTGGTGCCATCACACACCACTCCAGCCGTCGGCATGGTGATGGTGCTTTGGCCAGCGGGATTCGGCAGCGCCTTTGCCTGTTGGGCAGGCTGGATCAGAACCAGGCTCATCAGCATTGGGCTGATTCCTGCCAGAGCACAGCTTCGGTTCAGACGCCGCATCATCCGTTGAATGGGTTGAACCAGTTTGATCAAGCGGTTGTTAATCCGCTCAACCCTTGCTTTGCGGTGAAAGGTTTCCACAAAAAAAGCCCCCGCCTTGCGGCGAGGGCAGAGACAACGGGATTGATCGGACGATCAGTCGAGGTCGGGCATGGCCAGAGCGGGCTCGGCCTTGCGGTCGATGCCTTTCTCGAAGCCAGCCGCGGCAGCGCGGGCGCGGCCGGCGTGCCAGAGGTGACCCACCAGGAAGAAGAAGGCGAGCACGAACTGCGTCGCAGCCAGCCACTGGCGGATGTTCACGAAGTTCACCGAGTTGGGCTCGGTGATGATGCCGCCCACCGAGTTCAGCGAAGCGTTGGGGGCGTGGGTCATGTATTCAGCCGCGCGGCGCACTTGCCAGGGCTGAATGTCGTTCTGGAGCTTGTCGAGGCTCAGGCCGTTGGGACCGCGCAGCGGCTCCAGCCAGGGACCACGGAAGTCCCAGAAGCGCATGGTTTCACCACCGAAGATGATCTCGCCGGTGGGTGAGCGCATCAGGTACTTACCCAGACCGGTGGGACCCATGGCAGAGCCGATGTTGGCGCCGAGGCGCTGGTCACGCACCAGGAAGGTGAAGCTCTGGGCCTGGGAGGCTTCGGCGTTGGTGGGGCCGTAGAACTCCGAGGGGTAAGCGGTGTTGTTGAACCAGATGTAGGCCGAGGCGATGAAGCTCATGAAGCTCAGAGCACCGAGGCTGTAGCTCAGGTAGGCCTCACCGTTCCAGATGAAGGCGCGGCGCACCCAGCCGAAGGGCTTGGTCACCACGTGCCAGATGCCACCGAAGATCAGGGTCAGACCCAGCCAGATGTGGCCACCGATGATGTCCTCCATCGAGTTCACACCAATGATCCAGCCCTCGCCGCCGAAGGGGGCGCGGAACAGATAACCGAAGATCACCCCCGGATCGAGGGTGGGGTTGGTGATCAGGCGCACGTCGCCGCCACCGGGGGCCCAGGTGTCGTAAACGCCGCCGAAGAACATCGCCTTGAACACCAGCAGCAGGCAACCCACACCCAGAAGGATGAGGTGGTAGCCAATGATGTTGGTCATCTGGTTCTTATCGCGCCAATCCTGCGAGAAGAAGGCGGAATAGTTCTCCAGAATTTCGGGGCCACGCAGAGCGTGGTACAGGCCGCCGAGACCGAGCACGGCGGAGCTGATCAGGTGCAGCACACCCACCACGAAGAAGGGGTAGAGGTCAACGACCTCACCACCGGGGCCTACGCCGTAGCCGAGGGTGGCCACGTGGGGGAACAGGATCAGGCCCTGCTCATACATGGGCTTGTCGAAGGTGAAGTGGCTCACCTCGAACAGCATCATGGCGCCAGCCCAGAACACCATCAGACCGGCGTGGGCGACGTGGGCGCCCAACAGGCGACCCGACAGGTTGATCAAACGGGCGTTACCCGACCACCAGGCATAGCCCGTGGAGTCGAGGTCCTTCCCGCCGATCCCGGAGAGAGAAGGATTAGAGAGCGTTACCACGGGGCAGAACCTCTTCAGGGAAGACGAAGTTTTCGTGTGGCTGGTCAGCCGGTGCCATCCAGGCACGCAGACCTTCATTCAGAAGAATGTTCTTCGTGTAGAAGGTCTCGAACTCGGGGTCCTCAGCGGCGCGGATCTCCTGCGACACGAAGTCGTAGGCACGCAGGTTGAGGGCCAGGCCGATGATGCCGATGGAGCTGGTCCACAGACCCATCACCGGCACAAACAGCATGAAGAAGTGCAGCCAGCGCTTGTTGGAGAAGGCGATCCCGAAGATCTGGCTCCAGAAGCGGTTGGCGGTGACCATCGAATAG